>JAFGXF010000081.1 GCA_016936755.1 Anaerolineaceae bacterium
ATCCTTCACATTCACACCCAGTTGATCTGCAACAATCTGTGCGAACACTGTGAAGTGACCCTGCCCTTGGGTGGATATACCGGTTGCCACACTGACTTTTCCGGTGTACCCGCCGATGGTTACCCGCGCGCCCTCATAAGGACCAACGGCGGTGCCTTCGGTGAAGTTGACCACACCGATGCCGATTTTTTTACCTTGAGCGCGCAGTCTGGGTTGTTCCTTTTTAACAAAATCCTCATAACCGATCAGCTCCAGGGCTTTATTGAAATTACTGACGTAATCGCCGCTATCCAGAGTGCCTTCAACAAAATCCTGACCGATGATGCCGGTTTTATAGGGATACTTGTTGGAGGGCAGCAGGTTCCTGCGGCGAATTTCCACTGGAGTGATCTTCAGCTCTCGGGCTGCCGCATCCAGCAAGCGCTCCATGACGAATACACCCTGCGGTCGGCCGGCACCACGTACCGGGGTGACCACCATCTTGTTTGTGAAGACCATCTTGATATTGGTGATGAAAGCTGGCACTTCGTAATTACTGACCGTGTGCGTGGATGTATTCAAAGGAACCGTCATGCCGTAGGGATCATAGGCGCCGGTGTTGTGCAGGAATACATCCTTGACTCCCAGTATCTTGCCTTCCTTGGTTAAGGCGATCTCTGCGAAATGGATTTGGTCGCGCTCAGAGGTGGTTGCCAGAAAGTTCTCGCGCCGGTCCTCGATCCATTTGATGGGTCGTTTCAACCACATGGAAATAATGGGGAGCAACACATCGTCTGCCTGGGTCATCATGATCTTGGGTCCAAAGCCGCCGCCGATGAATGGGGTGATGACCCGCACCTGGTTTTCAAACAACCCCAATCGGCCGGTGATGCTGTTACGCAGCGGGATGGGCGCCTGGGTGGTTGCCCAGATCGTCATTGTATGTGCGAGTTCATCCCATGAGGCGATGAAACCGCGGTTCTCCATGGCACCGCCGGCGCAGCGATCGACCAGGATCTTACGCTTCACGACCACATCGGCTTTCTTGGCCGCTTCTTCATAATTTCCACGCTCCTGGTAGACATCCGCTGCCAGGTTGGAGGGCAGGTCATCGTGGATAAGGGGCGCGTCTTTTTCCAACGCTTTTTCCATGTCGGTCACGGCCGGCAGGGGATCCAGATCAACCACGATATCCTCACAGGCATCTTCAGCAATGTAGCGCGATTCGGCGATCACCACCGCCAGGGGTTCGCCAGAGAACCTGACTCGGTCTTTGGCCATCGGGATCAACGTGCGGGCATTGAACAGCGAACCCTTGATCACGCTGGGTGGAGGGACCTGGAGTGATCCAGGCTTCCAGTATTCTCCAAAGTCATCCGCCGTATAAACAGCCACCACACCGGGGTGTTTCTTGGCAGCCGATACATCGATCTTATTAACCTTGGCGGATGCGAAATCACTGCGCAGGAAGGCTGCGTGTAATATGCCGGGCAATGTGATGTCGTCAATGAACTTCGCTTTGCCGGTCAGGAGCCGTGGGTCTTCATTCCTGAGAACAGGTTGATTAAAATATTTATTTTCAGCCACAGTATCACCTCACCATGCTCATTTGGCCTTGCCGGCCATTTTTACAGAAGCCTTCTTGACGGCTTTGACGATGTTCTCATATCCGGTGCAACGACAGAGGTTGCCATCAATTGCTGTGCGTATCTCCTCATCAGTCGGGTTGGGATTCTCACGCAGGAAGGGAATGATGGTCATCAGGAATCCGGGCGTGCAAAAACCGCATTGTAATGCGTGTTCTTCCATAAAAGCCTGCTGCAGGGGGTGCAGCGCATCTTCGGTCCCCAGTCCGTCTGCTGTTTCAATTTCATGTCCATCAGCCTGAACCGCGAAGATCAGGCATGAGCGAACCGATACACCATCCATGATCACAGTGCATGCACCACACATGCCGTGTTCGCAGCCAACATGGGTACCGGTTAACTCGAGGTCGTGTCGCAGGAAATCGCTCAAAAGCAGGCGGGGTTCAACCGCCCGCTTATATTCCTTGCCGTTGACCTTGACTTTGATGTTGATTGGCGTGTTCATAATTAACCTCCCTTGCCTTTCGCCCGTTCAAGCGCGCATGTCAGGGATTGGATGATCAGTTCATGGGTGGCATGCCTGCGATATTCAGCCGTGGCGTGCATATCCGTCGATGGATCGATCTCGGTTTCAGAGGCTTTGGTGGCGATCTCTCTGAAGGCCGCCTCGCTTGGTTCCTGCCCGACCAGCATCTCTTCTGCTGCGCTGGAAACCAGGGGAGTGGCACCCACGCTCATCATCACCACACGCAGGCTGGCAACCTTGCCTTTGTCATCCAGGCTGACTACCGAAGCGATGGCCGCTTGGGTGGTACTGCCGTGTTGACGTGAGACCTGTTTATAGCTGGTGCCGGTTTTCTCGGGCAGGGGGGGTAAAACTACCTCGGCCAGCATTTCGTCTGGTTCGATCACTGTCATGAAAGGGCCCAGGAAAAAATCATCGATCGATTCCCAACGATCGCTGCCTTTTTTCAGTATATGAAGCCTGGCTCGCATGGCCAGTGCAATACCCGGAAGCTGACCGGCCGGGTCGGCATGTGCGATCGCACCGCCAAATGTGCCACGATTACGGATCTGGGAGTGGCCGATAAAGGGCATGGCTTCAACCACCAGCGGTGCTTTATCCATGACCACTTTGCTGTGTTCGACCACACTGTCGCGGGTCATCGTACCGATCGCCAGTCCACCTTCCCCAGGTTCTTTGATATAACCGAGATCCTTTATGTTGTTCAGATCGACCAGGGCGGCCGGTCGCGCCATGCGAAAATTCATGGCGGGGATCAAGCTTTGACCGCCGGCCAGCACCTTGCCATTGTAGCCAAGCTCAGCCAGCTGATCGAGTGCTTCTTCCACACTGGCCGGAGCATAATAATCAAATGCTGCTGGCTTCATATGCGAATTACCTCCTTCAGTTGTATTGATGATTTCATGTTCTCAACAATTCCAGTATATGCAGACCTCCAAATGGGAATCCACCTGGAGGTCTGTAAATTCCATTCTATTTTTCCTTGAAAGCCACAAAACGACCCCACATGGTTTCAGCTTCCACAGCCTTCTGTAAGTAACAACCGATGTAGTAGCGACCGCCCACAGCATTGTTCAACTGGTGCGCCAGGTTCTCAGCATGCAATATCTTCTTGGGGAACAGGTTGAAGTGCATATCCTGGTAGAAGTCCTTGAGTGGGTACATCTCGTCCCAATCCTTGCCAAAGTCTTTGACCAGCTTGGCATTTGCTTCGGCGAAGGTCTTCGGATGCCACAGGCGCATGATGGTGTTCATGGGATGATCCGCACTGACGGCATCCACGCCGATCCATTTGATCTGCATGTCGACACACCACTTGGAAAAGTCGGGTGATGGCCCTGGATGTTTGACCATATAGCGGAACTCATCCGATTCGGGACCGATCCAACCCAGTTTGCCCCAGCCGGTCTTGATAACCAGGATGTCACCCTTGTGAATGTCAACAGAGTCCATGATCATCTTGGGCGTATAAACACTGGAATTACTTACTTTATCTGAAATATCCGCGATGACGCCCGGTCCGACCCATTCTTCCTGGGGGACTTGCCCAATGGCACGCCCGTTGGGGTAGAAGTGCTTCTCGCCATCCATGTGGGTGGCCAGGTGGATGCTGGCATGGCAGATGGAACCATTGCGGCCCATGCCAAAGTACTGCCCGCCGACGCGTTTGTTATAGGTGACCGACAGCGGCACGTAATTCAGCCACTGCGGGGTCTGAACGCTGAACGGTACGGTCATGTCAACCATATCAGAATCCTCCATGGCTTTGAAGAATTCCTCATCAGACATGCCTTCCGGGGCGGTGTGAGCCACCACGCGCGACCAGGCCGTTTCGACTTCCATATAGGGGATCGGCATGATCATGATCCAGGCGCGTTTATTCTTTAGTTTGTCGATATCACCCACGATGCATTCCGCCAGCACCAGGTGGTTCTTGGGCATGGTGATATGGGTCATTTGGTAGTACTCGTCCTGTGGGAACATCTCGTCCCACTTCTTGCCATGTTCCTTGACCAGTTTTTCCTCCGCCAGCACGAAGTGGTTCTCATGCATGCGGCGGATGGGGGTGTTCATGGGATGCTCGGCGCAACCGCAGTCCACGCCGACGACCTTGAGTTTCATATCAAGCGCCCATTTAAAGAATTCCGGTGATGGGCCCGGATGGCGGACCAGGAAACCAAATTCCTTGGATTCGACGCCACCCTGCGCCTGCGGGTTGACCACATCCGGTTGATCCCATGAATATTTATGGTAGCCGGTGTTGATGATCAGGATGTCGCCTTTTTTGACTTCCACCTTCTTCATGATCATTTCGGGGGTGTACAGGCTGTAATCCGAGACCATGTCAGAAATATCAGCGATGACTCCCTGCCCGCACAGGTCGGTCAGAGGGATATCGCAGATGCGTCGGCCGCCGGAATGGAAGGCGGTCTCGCCAACCAGGTGTGTACCAACTGTGTTGGACCAATCGAGTATTTGGCCGTTTGCGCCCTGTCCGCCGCCGTATGCACCTGTGACGCGCTTAAAGAAGTGAATTTCCAGGGATTTTTCACCGGGCCACGGGGGGGTGAAGATGCTGCAGTCCTGGGTCAGGTCGTACATTTTCGAACTGGACATCATCTTGATGAATTGTTCGCGATCCATGATTGCCTCCATATATATTTGGTTTATATGTTGTATTTTTCAGCAAATGCAACCAGGGCATCTTCGAAGACACTCATGGGTGCTGAGACAACACCGGCACCGACCTGGCCGACCCCGGGATCCTTGTGGGCCACTCCGGTGTTCACGCGCGGGGCAATCTGCTTCTCAACCACCTTGCGAATATCCACACCGGTTGGGGTGCCCCGGAAATCCAGGTAGGGGATGGTGAACATCTTGTTTTCAGCATACGTGATCTCATACATATCCATGGTGGTCTTGATTGCATCCTGGGGAGAGCCGCCTATGAAGGTGACCAGAGCAGGGGCGGCGGCCATGGCGAAGCCGCCAATACCGGCGGTTTCGGTGATGACGCTGTCGCCGATATCGCGACAGGCATCCGATTCGGTGAAGCCTGGGAAATACAGCGATTTGACATACGGGGATTGCGCGGTGAACCATTTATCACCCAGGCCGCTGACCTTGATGCCCCAGTCGGTGCCGTTGCGCGACATAACGGTCACGATGGTGCTGCCCTCTACATTTTCACCAGCAGCGGTCATGGAACGGCAGCTGGCCATGATCGGGTTGAGGATGCTCAAGGCATTCTCGCCCAGGAACTTGATCACATCGAAAGCGGTCTGTGTATCCTTGGCGGTTTTGGCGATATAAGGGGCTAATTGTGTGGTCCAGAGGATGGAGGCTGCATCTTCGCGGTTATGACCATCATCACCCATATGGAGGGATTTTGCGATGATCGCCCGGACATCCACACCACCGATCGCCTCGATGGCGGCTTTAATGGTGGGACCCAGAACGGTTTCCATCCATTTTAATTTGTCGAGTACTTCCTGGCTGTAGGCGCCCATGCGCAGGACCTTGCCGCGGCCTTCATTTAAATTTCCGAAACATTTAATCTTATGTGTCTGGTTTTCCACAACATATACCAGTTGAGACGGAGATATAATCCCCGCCATCGGGCCACTGCACATATGGTCGTTGCAGGGTGCAAATTCGATCTTTCCAGAAGCCAGGATCTTTTCCGCCTCTTCAGGGGTTTTTGCCTTGCCCTCAAAAACCAGGGCTCCCATCATGGCACCTTTTACAGGCCCGGATGCAGTTTCCCAGGTGATCGGCGGGCCGGCGTGCAGGATCATGTTCTCGTGCATTCCGGGGACGACTTCCAGGGCTTTGGCCATTGTGGTGACCACCGGGCGGGCTTCCATGAAGGCTTCCACTACTTTTTTATTGGCTTGTTCGATATCCATGCGTGTCTCCTCAATAAAACGATTTATTGATTATGTCTTCAGGATTGTTTGGCTTTCATGCGTTCCAGAATGCCCTTGAGTTTCTCATTATCGCCGGCCGGCGGTGACCATTCGACATGCACGGCTGGTACATTCTGAGCCTTTAGATTTTCATAGAAGGATTCGAGTCCGATGTTGATGCCACTGACGTCAGCCTGCAGGGAAGCCAGGTCCACTTGTGTTGCAGTGGGGGTTGGGGTTGCTTCAGCATTCAAACCCCGCAGAATGCGCCCTGCATACCGGCAGACTTCCTCGTTGCTGGTGGAAACCCAGGCGCCGGCATCCTTGAGCTGTTTGATCTGGTTTTTAAGTGTCTGCGGATCGTCATCCGTGCCGGTGACAACCGTGATGACTTCCAGGTGTCGTTTGGCTTTTTCAGCCTCATCAATCACTGTTTTGATCGCGGGCGCCAGTTCACTGGCCGGGTCGGGGTGCGAACCGTAACCAATGACAACATCCATCATGATCACAGCCACATCAGGATCTTTGGCTTCTTCGTACAAACGACGGATGCGTAATTCATTATCCATCATCGGATGCAGGCGGCCGACTGTGAATTCATCCTCGCCAAGGTCAATGATGGAATGCTCTGTGCTGGCCATCGAGTTCGCCATCTTATTTTCCTTGTTGATGGGCGCATTGGCATAGACACGCGGCAGGTAATCCGCCAGGATGTGCTGGGCTTCGTAAGCCAGCGTGCCGCCTGAGAACAGTCCGCGCAGGTAGCGCTGACCTTTGGCGAATCGTTCGAGCTTGAGTTCCTGGTCATCCACCAGGGTGGGCGGGTTTTTGGCAAGCTCGACCGCCAGCCGGGCGGCGTCGTCCATGCCCGTTGCGAACCACAGGTTGTCACGTTGTGTGGTTGAGGGGCGGTAGGAGACGAAATTGACCACCACCGGTTTTCCGGCGCGCAGGGCCACCTTGATCATCTCCTCGGCGATCTTGGGCGCCGGGGGTTTCGAGACCATCACGATCACCTTGGTTTCAAGGTCACGGGAGAGCACCTCCACGGCCATCTTAAAGGTGACCGCACCAACTTTTTCAGACAGGTCGCGCCCGCCGGTGCCGATGCCGTGGGTGATGCCGCTGCCCAACTGGGCGATACGTGAGGTGACCTGCTGCAGACCGGTACCGGCCGCTGCCACCACACCGATCGGGCCGGCCGGGACTTTATTGGCAAAACCGAGGCAGGCACCCTTGATGATGGCGGTCCCGCAGTCGGGACCCATCACGAGCAGACCTTTTTGAGAGGCAATGCTTTTAAGCTCGATCTCTTCTTCGACCGAGACATTATCACTGAAAAGGAAGACATGCTTGCCATTACTCAGGGCATCCTTTGCCAGGGCAGCGGCGAAACGCCCGGCCACAGAGATCAGGACCCACCTGGCATCCGGGAGATTCTGGATGGCGGTCTCCAGGCTGCGCGGACGGAATTCCCCCGAGCCTTCCTTGCGGCGGCTGAGGATCTCATCCACGCTGCCGATGGCAGTGGCAGCGGCTTTGTCATTTTCGGCACGCACCACGATGACCAGGTCATTTGTGGTGGCACTCTTGACTTCAGGAGTGACCAGGTCGATATGGGTCAGGATCTCTTTATTGGATTCTGTGCCCATCACGACCCCGGCATCTTCCACACCTGGCAGGTCCGCCAGGATTCGCTGGAGTTGCATCAACTTGGCCGAATCATAGTACACCCCGCTGCGAATTTCAGTTTTCAATACTGCCATCTATACCTCCAAGATTATGATCAAAATAATAATTCCATCGAGGTTTACATGTTCTGCTTAAATCGGTGGATGATTTGTAATGAAGCGCAACCACTCCGCAAATGTAATGCCTCTCAACCTGGATCCAGGTACGCTGTGATGTTCATCCGCATTCATTGCATCATATCGTAATGAAACCCTTTGACTGGTTTAACAAAAAAAGTATAGCAATGCCTTAAATTGATGTCAATTTACATTTGACACCATTTTTCACTAAAATTGTAACGTGTCGTCTGGAGGGCAAACCGGGGTTATTTGTCGATTTGACAGAGTAAACGCTCGGCTGGCGAGAGTGATCGGCGAGCCTGATCGCGAAGCTGGTTGACACTGTTGAAGAACTCGCGCATCATCACCACGATCAGGTATTGCTGCCCGGGATTCAACCGATAATCATGCTCTTCGTCCACATGAATGGCACCGAAACACTTCATGAACAGCATTTCCAGCCACAGGCCGATTTCCGGTGTTATACCGAAAGAATTAATGAAATGATCACGATCCAACTTGCCATTGAAGAATTCCATCAGGAAACGGTACCTCATTCGCTCTTTCGGAGAAAATTGTTTGGTACCGGTCAAGGGGAGATGCTGCTTTGCAAGAAATTCATGGTAAGCTTTGAGTGAAAAAGTGTTCACAAAAAGGCGGCCATCCAGGTAGCTGAAGGAACCAGACCCGACCCCCAGGTATTCCTCGTGGCTGGCGATGTACTCATCGATCAGCTGGTGCTGCTGGCGTGTGAAAGTCCATACGGATTGGGATTCGAATGCCTGATTGAGTTCTTCCACTATGATGCGATAAAGCGGGAGTTCGGTCAAGGGGCTGTATTTCCCCATCACACCGATCGAGCGCGCCACACTGCGCGATACCATCAGGGGATAAAAGGTGACCTGGTTTGCTGCCGATCGCATGACCGCCTGGATGTCCCCCCGAAGCATTTGAGGCGTTTGACCCGGGAAATTGAAGATCATATCAATGTTGAAGGTCGGAAACAGGGGTGCGGCATAAGCGATGCGGTCCAGGATGAGTTCCGGCGAACCGAACTTCTCCAGCCGGTGGACGGCTCTGAGCAGCTCAGGCGTGAAACTCTGGACGCCAACCGAGAGGCGGTCCACACACCCGGCCAGCCGGTCAATGATGCCGGGCACCAGGTGATTGGGATTGGTCTCGCAGGAAACCTCGCGGATACCAAATTGTGATTTAACCTCGTCGATCAATGCAACCAGGTCATCGATCAGGATGGTGGGTGTTCCGCCGCCGATGTAAGCCGTATCGAACCGGTAACCAAGCTCATGAACCAGGCGCAACTCAGCCCGCAGGTCTTGAAAATATTGTTTGGCCAGCTCTTTGTGGAAGATGAAACGGTTGAACGAGCAGTACGGGCATAGCGTCTCGCAGAAAGGTATATGGATGTAAAGGGAATATGCCAGTTCAGATTGTGCTGGCGGCAGGTTCAGGTCTTCCACCGGCTGGAGGTTAAGCAGAGAACCCATCAAAGGTCGTAGATACAATGTAAGCAGACGTTCCGGGATGCGCATGGAGAGGGGCGTGGCTGGGGCTGTAGTGGAAATGGCTGCGCGTAGCTTATTATTCATCGTCATTTACTCAGATACCGAGTGTAACAAAAAGCGGACTGGATGACCAGTCCGCTTCTTGGGGAGGAGGAATTTTTCTAGAGTTGTAATTCTGCCGGAACGGTCAGTTTCTCGTTCTTCTTCTTGAGTTCAGCTGAAGGGTCGAAATGCAGGTCATCGCCGACCATGTCGCGCGCGTAGTTCTTGACGCGTGCATCCCAGTCTTCCTTGGTCAGGTAGAAGACGGTGGCGCCGCCCAGTTCGTGCTGCATCTGGGGGAAGGGCTTGGTGGGTTGGGCCATCTCGAGGCCGGCCATGCGCCAGCCGTTATAGGATTCAAAGGTCGACCACCATTCCTTGGCGCCGGCCATTTCCAGCGCATAATAGGTCTTGGCGTAGTACATGGCCCAGCCGATGCGGCCGCGGCGCGAGAAGGCCATGGTGTGCAGGCTGATGGCCAGGTCCTTGTCCCACATGCGCCCGTTGGCGAAGCCGACCAGTTCTCCATCAATTAGACCGACCAGCGTGAAGGGGTCCTTGATGCGTTTGCGCGGGACGGCCAGGATCTCGGTGTACACGCGAGCGGCCACGATATCGTAGAAGTCGTGCTCGGTCTTCTTGACCTTGTCCATGAAATCCAGCAGGATGGGGACGTCTTCGTCCTGCATGGCGCGGATGAACAGGATGCGCTCGTCCTTGAGTTTCATGTAGGCATCCTTCCATGGGGGCAGTTTCATCGGGGGATGCTGCAGGATGGCCTCGATCTCTTCGACGCTGACTTGAAAACCTTCGACAGAAGTCTTTACAGGTGCGGGAACTTTCATGACTGGTCTCCTTATGGATTGATAATTAATGCCAATCTAAAATGCAGATTTGTCTGACAACTAAAAATCAGTATAGCATCCGGGTTGGGGCATGTCAACACGATGCATATAACCAGTCGGTATGATGAATATCCTGTTTATCTTGCGGACTTTTCAGGTATAATGTGGACAAGATGAGTCCGAATAAGGCGATGAGATGAAGGTGTTTGTTGAGCTGAACGGCATGCCGCGGGAGATCGCCGGCTGTGACGTGATCGAAGTAGTCGTACCGACTGGTTCCACATACTCAGGCGTAGTGGCCGGGCTGGCTGCCCTCAAGCCCGAGCTGATCGGGATATTGATCGACCAGGATGGTAGGACCTTTCTGAGCTCCAATATGTTCGTCCGGGATGGGGATATGACCCAGCCGGACATGTTAATAAATGAAGAGCCAAGGGATGGGGAGCATCTGACGATCATCTCGCCCATCACAGGGGGATAATGTAGGGCGGCATTTCATGCCGCCTCTTTGCATGGAGTTCCCATTAAATTTCACATAAGCGTAGAATCACGCATATCGAGGACGTAGGGCGGCATTACATGCCGCCTCTTTGCTTGAGGTTCCCGCTAAGCGGCGGGATGAGCTCCCTTTGGGAGTCCTTCGGAAACCCCGCACTTTTAGGGGTTACCCAGTATTCTCCGCCGCCGCCCTGGCGTTCCATCAGCCTGTATTCGACCAGCGAGCGCCTCAGGAAGGCAGTGTCTTCATTATAACGAGCAAGGACCTCGTTCAACTGTTGCTCGGGGTAACGTACACCCGGCTCGAATGCCTTGACGACATACTGCAGGAGAACCTGCAGTTTTTTCTCCTGGGCAGGGAATGCCTTGATGCATCCATCCGCATCCAGAAAGGCGGCCAGCACCTTTTTCTCGTAGCTTTTACTTGTCAGGTTTTTGGCCAGTTTGGGCAGGGTTTCATCGTGGAGCAGATGCTGGGAGGACTCGTGCAAGGCATCCAGGTCCAATTGGTAGTAATAGTAATGCCCGTCGACCCGGGCTTTAACCAGCCCGGCACCGGCCAGCCGCGCCAGGTGATGGGAGGTGGTCGACTCGCTCAAATTCAAGGTCGACGCAAGCTCTTCCACCGGGTAGGGGCGTTGGGCCAGCAGGCCGATGATCTTCAAGCGGTTTTCGTCAGAGAGGGCTTTAAAGAAGGTCAATAATTCGGGTAGAATGTCTGTATTGTACATTGTCATCACCATCATAACGATTAGATAGATATCGAAATGATTATAACCTGTTCATCAAATCGTGTTAATGACGGAGTTTAGGGGTATTGGAGCGGAAGGGAAATGATCAGGGCAGGAAAGCTAAAAAGCCAGGCGTGTCACGGGAGACCAACCAATAGATCCCAAAGGGTGGGGGTGCCTTTGCTCCTATCAGGTGGTGATGTTGAGCCCCCGCCTAAACGAACGATCTCTTGAATGAATTGCGGGTATTAATACGGATTAAATCCCAAAGCTATCGACAGCCAATAGATCCCCGCCGCAAGCAACCCGGTGACCGGTATGGTGACCAGCCAGGCAGTAACGATCTCGCCCCCGACGCCCCAACGCACCTTGTTGAAGCGTTC
>JAFGXF010000082.1 GCA_016936755.1 Anaerolineaceae bacterium
CAGCAGGGCGGAGCGACCCGCGAAGCTCAAACGCGTCAGAATGACCCCGGTCAGACCTGCCAGCGCAAAGATGGCAAAGCCCCGCAGACCTTCCGGCAGGTATTCCGCCACCAGACCGCTGGAAAGTCCCAATGGGATGATGGTCGCCAGGATCACCACCCATGGACTGCCCAGCGCATCAAATCCCAGAATAATAAGAAGCAAGGCTGCCACCAACATCACCCCAAAGGCGATCGTGAACGCCAGGATGGACAGTTCGCCCAACCCCTCGATCCCGACCACAACCTGGTAAGACGCAAGCATGGCGGTAAGCAATAGCAATACACGGTCAGCCGGTTTCATTTTTTCACAAAGTGGGTATAGCCAGCAGCAGCATGGAACTCAACATGTAAAACGATGCGTATTTAAATAGACCGTAATTGACCCGTTCAGACGGTCGAAATATCGTCGTCAAAGCCAAAAAGAGCAACCCGCTGCCCAGCACGATCAACAGCCGCAGCGAGCCCGCCGTTTTGCCGATCCATACAGAGGCCAGTGCCATGCTGACCGCAGCCAGGATGGAGGACACTGCGATGATGATGCGGGTCGTTGAAAATCCGTAGACGCCCGGAAAGGTCGGGATGCGTGCTGCCAGGTAATCCTCATGGTAACGCATGCTGAAGGTCATAATGTGAGTTGGGATCCAGAACAGGATCGAGGCTGCCAGCAGGATGCCGATCGCATCCACTTCACCAACCGCCAGGACACGCCCCGCCAGGACAGGCATGCCCCCGCTCAAACCACCCCAAATGATCGACCAGCAGGTACGGCGTTTCAGCCACAGGGTGTAGATGACCATATCAAAGAACAAACCGGCGAACACCACCAGACCGTAAAGCGGGTCAAGTGAGAACGCAAAGCCGATGCCGTGACCCGAAAGCAGCAGACCCAAACGCAGGGCACCGCCTGGCGAGAGTTTACCGGCAGACAGCGGCCGGTTGCAGGTGCGCTTCATTTTGGCATCGATATCACGGTCGTACCACATGTTCAAAACCGTGCTGCCACTGATCGCCAGAAACAAACTGATGGTCAGCAGCGCAAGATCCTTCCAATCCACAGGATGGGCAGACGACAGGTAGCCGGCCAGGCCGGTTAATAACAACAAACCGGTCTGGGAGCTTTTGATCAATGGCAGGTATTTTTCACGTATCGCGTTCATATCTATATTATGGTTTATCTCTCATTTCAAAGGAGTACGAACGCAGCGGAAGCCCACCCCCGGGCTGTAATAAGTCGGGGTGGCATTGTTGCGCGCCCAGATGCGCAGGTCCATTTCATAACTATCCTTTGAACCGCCTCGCATGAAGCGGTAATGCATGCGTTCGTAAACATCCCCGGTCCACTGCCAGACATTGCCGGCCATGTCATACAGCCCATACAGGCTGGCGCCATCCAACGTCTGATAACCGTCATAAGTCAAACCATTATAAAACCCGACCGGCGTGGTGCGCGAACCGAAGGTGGCCATATCCTCGAATGGATCACGGGTGGTGTAGAAGTTGGCCTGATTGCGGGCGATCTCATCCCCCCACGGGAATGGGCGCCCATCCTCTGAGCCGCGGGCAGCCTTCTCCCACTCCAACTCGGTTGGCAGACGGTAATCATAATACAAACAATACGCCCGCGCGCCAAACCAGGAAACATTCGTCATCGGGTGGTTCTCATAACCGCTTTTGACCGAGAATATCGATCCGTCATATCGGAATGTGGAGGCCGGATCATCCAAAGGGACATAAATGTAATTCCCTGCCGTAATCTCCACCTCGTGGCGGGCACCGCGGAATTCATCACCCGTGTAATATCCTGTAACCTTGTCATCCACAATTTCCAATTCACCAGATGCAAGCGCAGCATTCAGGTAAGCGACATACTGGGTGACGGTGACATCAGTGATCATGATCTCGTAATCATAATCGATCGCAACCTGATGGTTGAACTGACCCGAAAGGAACTCCCCGGCAGGGATCAAAGCCCAGGTTTCAGGGTCAACGCCCGTTTCGAAAACCGGCAGGGTGGCATTCAAATTCACCGGTGCACAGGAGGACAACAAAGCAGCCAAAAGCAAAAGGGTCCATACAGTGCGTTGCATCACTTCACCTCCCCTGATAATTCCTGTTTTTCTTCGGTCTTCCAGCGCCCTTTTCGATTAAACAGATCAACCAGGCGCCAGAACATGACCAGCGCCAGGATGACCAGCAGCATGCCCAGCCCGAAATCCATCAGGTAGATGATGGTGTTGACCAGCGGTTGCTGCTCTGCTTCGCTGATGAACAACCGCTTCATTTCGAAGATGGTCACAGCCCCGAAGGCAATGTTAGAGGCGATGATGATGCCCCAGCCATACCATTGACGCAGCTTGCCCTTGAAACCGAGCATGTCACCGTAGTAAAGCAGGATGATGGTGGCAATGATGGCAGCCAGCACGTGCCAGTGACCGGTCAATTCAACACGCTCCTCGCGCGCCGGCCACATTCGAAAGACCTCATCCAATCTGACAGCCATTAAGATCCCCAAACCGCTGACGGTGAAATTCATGAAGACCATCTGCCACAGCGGACCAAATCGCAATGGATCACGGATCAGGGCTTTGAATTTTTGCCATCCGGTAGGTTTTTTAATGCCCGCCACACCGGTCCGGATGAGTTTATCCCATCCGAAAATGACCAGCCCCAAAGCAGCCAGCATGGAGGGTGTTGCGCCGACATAGATAACCATATGCGCAACCGGTTCAAGAGGTGTGGGAACGCCCCATACGCCCAGGTTTAAAACGATCGTGCCGACGATCATGAGCGGCATGGCGATCTTGTGCAGGATGCCTTTGAAATCCATCCAGCGCCCGATGATCAGAGTCAGCATGACTGCGATCAGAGTCAGCATGATATGCAAATGACCGATGATCGAGTATTCCATTACAGATTTATCGGGATAGCGGACGATATTTTCCGCCAGGAAAGTCTCGAATCCATTACCATAGAAAGAAGCGGGTATGGCGCCAAAGAACGATGAGATCAGTGTGGTGAGCGCAGCGGTGAAGAATGCCACCCGCTCCATGTCCACTCCGCCACGGGTCTGGGCATATGCCTTATCGACGATGTGGTATTCCTTATCCCATGGCCACAGGCCGATGGTCAGGAAAACGCCGGCGAAAAAGATGAGGCTCAGCCCGGTGATATAGAGGCCGTGCAGCACCCAATTGTGTCCCCAGTAGGCAAAAGCCATCCCGAAGATCATGGCCATCAGATAACCAATGGTGACGAACGCGCGTGCCACGGTTCTATAGAAGTTTTTCATCTTCAGCAGGCTGGTGATCATGTAGACTTCGATGGCCACCACCGCCATGGCGATCGAGTGGTACAGGATGATGATGCGTCCCTCGCGCTCGGCATGCACGAGGTCTATCTTCAGCGCCCGCACGACCACGTCACGAACGCCCAGGTCGGCCATGGGCCCTGAGAGCATCCCAAACAGGGCGGTCTCGATTGAGATCATGACGATGGCCACCAGGATCAGGCCTTTGGTGGATTTGAACAGATATATAAAGCGATCTTTAATGAATTGCACGGCTATCTCCTGTTAAATATCACTTGCCCTTGATATCCTTCATAAAACCAAGCGTGAAAGCCAGGGTCATGAGCAGCAGCAGCGGCGAGAGGATCATCGCAACGAACTCCGGGCTGAAGAACAATAACTGTTTCCCCAGCGAGATGAAAGCCAGCGCAATACCGCCCAGGCCGATCAACAAGCCGCCAATCCCAACCCACTGAAAACCTTTGGGGGCTTTCTTCGCCAGGAATGGCCCCAGGAAGATCACCAGGCCGGCCACACCGTGGAACAGCGGCACGGAGATCTTTTTCAGCGTATCCAACCCGAGGATGGCGGAGAATGCGATCGCCAGGATGCCCACGGTCAGGAACCACTTGAATGGCGCCTTGTATTTTGGGAAGTATTCCTCGACAATGCCGATCGAGATGCCGAGCGGGATCAGGGAGGCCACCGTCAGGACATAAGGGGATGAAAGGATGCCCATGCCCAGGAAGATGAGCAACAGGCCGGAAACCAGCAGGACGATAAAACCCATCAGGTAATACAGATCGAAGAGCTTTTTCCCCTTGCTCCAGCGGGTGTAGAGGCGCCAGATCAGGTAGGCTGCCGTCAAACCGGTCAATAACAGGAACAGATTATTCAGGGTGAACAGATTCATTAGGATTCTCCTCCATGATAAGATGAATTCCTCTTGGACCAGATCAGGGCGCCCAAAAATAACCCTCATCGCAGGTTCCATCCATGAATAGTACCCACTGGGTTGGGGATTGTCATTGACTTAAGTCAAACAACAAAAATCAACATTTACTTGATCTGTTGTGAGATACAAGTGATACTCTCCACAGCTCACACCATCCTGGACATGACCGTCAGGTCGTCGCGCTCCTGCCAGCCGGCCTCCCGCCAGAAGACCTTGCCGGATTCATTCTCTTTGATGACGAAGATATGAGCCTTGTCGATACCAATGGCGCGCAACGCAGCCATGCACTCCTCGACCAAGTGGCGGCCGATGCCCTGCCCGCGCCGATCGGTATGTACGGCCAGGTGGTGCAGGTAGCCGCGCCGGCCGTCGCAACCACACATGACCGCCCCCACCAGCTCATCCCCATCCAATGCCACGAAACAACGCCCCGGGTTGGCTTCCAGGAATTTTTCGATTCCTTCGCGCGAGTCGGCATCTGACAGGCCGATGCCAGGGGTGGACTGCCATAATGCGTAGACTGCGTCGTAATCCCGGATGGTCATATTACGATAGGTATTAGTCATATTCTTCCTCACAGATCCTCTTGATTATATCCCGCGATGAGCTCTTGACAAATCTAGTAACTTGTTTTATATTATCGTTCATTCTATTAACTTGTAGAGTAGATATATGTCTGTACGCAATGCCCTGCTCGGTCTGCTCGCCCAAAAGTCCCGCCACGGCTACGAACTGCGTTCCGCTTTCGTGGCCATGCTGGGCGGCGAAGCCAACTGGGACCTCAAACCGGCCCAGGTCTATACCACCCTCTCGCGTCTGGCGGAAGCCGGCCTGGTGAAACAACAGGCTACCCTCCAATCCGGTGGTCCCGAGAAGACCATCTACGCCATCACACCTGCCGGGAAAAAGGAACTCAGGAAGTGGTTCGAATCCCCGGTCGAGGCTTCCCACCAGCAGGATGAGGTCTACCTCAAGCTGGTATTGAGCCTGGCCACCGGTAATGCCGACCCCTATCACATCCTGCAAACCCAGCGCGCCAGCCTGTACCGGCAGCTGCATGACGTGACAACCCGGCGGAATGACACCGACCCGGAACGCGACCTGGCCATCCTCCTGCTGCACGACCAGACGATCATGCACCTGGAAGCCGACCTGCGCTGGCTGGATATGGTCGAAGGGCGCCTGGATGAGATTCGCAAGCAACCGGTACCATCCCCCCTGTCGCGGACTCGTGGACGTCCCCCAAACAGCGCAAAAGACCCGCCGATCAGCCTGCCTGAACGCGTCAAGAAGTAACTTCCTTTCTGTAATGTCACTCCCCTCAGCGGAGACCAACGAAATAAGAGGACAAAATGGATATCGTAAAAACTGAACAATTAACCAAGATATACGGCGAGGGCGACACCGCCATCGCCGCTGTGGATGGCATCAATCTCAACATTAAAGCCGGCGAGTTTTTGGCGGTCATGGGACCCAGTGGCTGCGGCAAGTCGACCCTGCTGCACCTGGTCGGCAGCCTCGACCGGCCCAGCTCCGGCAAGGTCATCCTGGACGGCAGGGACATTTCCACACTGGATGACAACCAGGTGACCGAATTCCGCCGCCAGAACGTGGGCTTCATCTTCCAATTCTTCAACCTGATCCCG
>JAFGXF010000083.1 GCA_016936755.1 Anaerolineaceae bacterium
GTCATGCGCCTGCCGGCCAATTTCACCAGGCGTTCTTTAATTTCACGGGTGAGAGAGGGTGAATTACGCACGTCGAAGCGCAGCTGTACACATGTTGCGACCTTGTTAACGTTTTGCCCGCCGGGACCCGAAGCGCGGATGAAACCCAGTTGGATCTCTTTTTCCAGGATACTGGTCATGTCTGCTTTTAACATGAACCAATTGTAGTTTACTTTTGCGTACATAGAATTTCACATCAGAAAGCCGATGTTGCGAAGGCTGAAGCCATGCTGCCTGAAGACATGCGGATATAAACTATATCCCGAAAATAAAAACAATCACGGTGGCTTGTGATTGTTTTTCGATAGCCGGTGGATGATGTGTTATTTTTTGACGGCCGGGTCGTAGACCACAAAATCATCGAAATGAATATCTGCACCGGGAGTGTCGTATGTTCCGGCCATCAATCCAACATCACCATTGGAAAAATCACTATCCGTGACAGATGAGAGCAGTATGCCATTAACATACAGGCTGAGCCTGGGGCCAACGCAGTCAGCGCGAATATGGTTGGTGTCTGATCCAAGATTGATATCATCACTGCTGTACAGTTCATCTTGTCCAATCAATTGCATTTCACCCCCGACGGTTTTGCCAATGCCATAATATCCGTCACTGCTGATCAGGAAAAAATAGAAATCATTCGTGCTCTTGTAGCGGCAGATCACGCCGATATCATTGTCATCCGGCCCCCCGGCTTTGGTGGCATCCACTTCCACGCGAACATCCGTGAAGTTCTTTCCGGGGTTTGCCCAGTAATCCCAATTGGTTACAGAGATGTAGATGCGATAGATACCGTTTCCATAATCAGTGATGACATCCGTGTCAGTGTAACGATCCCAACCCGAGTCCTTGTTGGAGAAGTCGTCACTGAATAAGACCCCGCCATCCGTTTCTGTCTGGTCAGTGGAACCAACAATATTACTGATCGAAGGCAGTGTACAGGCCAGGGCGGCCAATGCCAGCAGAATGATGGTCAAAAAAATGCCACTGTGTTTTTTCATGTAAAGCTCCGTTGGAATTGATTGTCGTAATTATACAAGCAGAGTTACACAAGAACAACAATCATCTGGAAGCAATCCACCACAAAACCAATACCCAATCTTTGTGATCCATATCGCGCAGCGCCTGTCAGGCGGATTGGCAGCGCATGATTGCCAGTCTTTATGTTTGTTCTCTACATGGACTTTTAATGAGCTGAGTCAGGCATCGGTAATCCTTACAGCGCATTTACAAAAGGATGATTCGTGTTGCGGTGCCGGGGAAGATGGGTATAATTTCATTCATACTATTGATTTAAGACATGCCCGAAAAATCATCGTCGAATATCCCTGCCAGGTTTGGGTTTACAGTACCCCTCTCCCGTGAATGGAAGATCACTCTTGCATTGGCATTCTGTATATTGATCTTCTATGCAGTCGCAAGCCCTGGTTGGGACTATTATGGATGTTATACCCGCATGGTCCGCCATCCGGAAGAACTGCAATCGGTTGCTGATGTATATACCTGGACATTAAATCCCGCCTGGATCATCCCGTTTCTGGCGCCCTTTGTATATCTGCCAGGCAGGATCGGTCTCATTGTGTTCATGGGTTTCACCCTGGCCTGCACCCTTATTGGGGCGGCGATTTTCAAGGGACGTCCGGTCATTGCGCTGCTGTCCAACCAGATGTGGTGGGTATTATATTGGGGACAACTCGAGGGGTTTGGTATCCTGGCGCTGGTGTTGGGCTGGTACGCCATGAAAAACAAGTCATGGTGGATGATGGCCCTGGCACTGTTGATGGGGGCATTCAAACCGCAACTCACCTTGATCCCCATCCTGTTACTGTGGTGGTGGAGTGGCAAAGCCCGCTGGCCGTCACTGGCTGTCTGTGTCCTCGTGGCAGGCCTGTCGGTGCTCATCTGGGGTCCCTGGCCTTACTGGTATTACCAGGGCATCATCCGTTTTGTGGGTGACAATCATTATGAACTGTGGAACGCTTCCATCGGCTACATCGCCCTTCCGCTTTTCATCCCGGCCCTGCTGCTTCCGATGGACCGGCTGCAACGCGTGATAGCGGTAACTGCCACCACCATGCTGTGTAATCCGTATATGCCCTATTACAGCACGCTGCCTCTCCTGGTTTTCGCTGTGCCCTGGCCGGCATACCTGTTTGCATTTACGGGCTACCTGGTCACCCTGGTCGGCACCCGTTGGAGTTGGAACATTGTCGTTTTACTGCCCATTCTGACACTGGTCTGGGTATATTTCCCGCACCTGAAGAGGCTTGGTGCGATACTCCATCGGTTTTTCTCAAAAAACGACCCCGGGGAGCTTGAAGATGAATAACAGCCGCCGGATCGTTGTACTGGGGGCGGGGTTGTCTGGGTTAACAGCTTCTCTGGATCTGGCCCGTGCCGGATACCAGGTTACGCTGCTCGAGAGCGGTGCTGATCCGGGTGGCCTGGCAAGTTCCATCCGGATCAATGACTATCCGGTTGAACGCTTTTACCATTTCATTTGTCGCGGTGATCTCGATCTCATTGATCTTACGCGCGAACTGGGTGTGAATGACCGGCTTCACTGGCAGCACACCAATACATCAAATTATTACAACGGGACCCTGTATCCATTCAGCACACCCTTCGATCTGCTGAACTATTCGCCGGTGCCATTCTGGCAGCGGATTCGATTTGGCCTGCATGTCTTTCGCTCGCGTTACCGCAAGGATTGGCAAGCCCTTGACCAAATCGCCGCTGCTCCATGGCTGATATCCAACCTGGGAGCAGAAGCCTATAACGTCATCTGGAAGCCCCTGATCCAGGTCAAATTTGGGGAATATTACCCTCAGATTTCCGCCTCCTGGATGTGGCATCGCATCTACCGTGTAGCGCGCTCCCGGAAATGGCTTCTGGCAGGCGAATCCTTTGGCTATTTAGAAAATGGTTCCTCCACCCTGGTGGAAGCGCTGCGATGCGCACTGCAAAGCTTGCCCAACTTCAGCCTCCATCTGAACACTCCGGCAAAAAAGATTGTGGTATCCGGGGGCAGGGTTGAATCAGTCCTCTGTGAGAAAGAGCAATTCCCCTGTGACGCTGTCATTTCCACCATCGCCCTGCAAAACCTCGATCAGCTGCTGCCCCGCCTGGCAGACCCGTATTTTGAGAACATCCGCAGCATTCAGATGATCGGTGTGGTATGCATGCTGCTTAATTTGGACAGACCTTTCAGCGATAATTTCTGGTTGAATATCAACGATCCCCGCATCCCCCACAATGGCATCATTGAACTCACCAACCTCAATCAGTATTACCGCCAGGCCGGTTTGAACATCGTGTACATCCCTTATTATCTCCCCGTTACAGCGTCACGCTACACGGCATCTGATGACATGCTTCTCCAGGAAAACCTGGCAACCCTGAAAATCATCAACCCATCATTCGATTCCTCCTGGATCAAGGAATGCGTGGTTTCACGCTCACCACATGCCCAGGCAATTTGCACCACCGGTTTTTCCCGGAGAGTTCCCGCGTCACGCAGCCCGCTTCAAGGGCTTTACGTGAGCGATTCAACCCAGTTCTACCCCGAAGACCGCACCCTGAGTGCCGCCGTCCGTTTTGGGCGAAAGGCAGCAGCCCTTTGCATGGAAGATTTGCGTGGCGATTGAGACTACGGCCTGCGGTTTATGTGGTCAAACCGCTCACACAATGCTTTTTCCGGCCAGCGCGGGAATCGGATCGGTTGATCCCCTGGAATGTTATTCATCCAGCCGCACCCAAAGCGGGCATTTTGACATTGTGCGGTGTGATGCATGCGGGCTGGTGCGTTCGCTTCACCGCGATGACATCAAAACACGCCAACAAGTCTATGCCAGGTTGGAGGATCTGGTGTACGAGGAGGAAAGTGAAAACCGTCAAGCCACTTTCCATCGACGTGCTGCCATCATCTCACGCGAATTTCCACACCCGGGCCGGCTGTTGGATGTGGGTTGCTCCACCGGCCTGTTTGCTGCTGAAGCGGCCAAACTGGGCTGGCAGGTCACCGGCATTGACCCATCGGCGTGGGCGGTTTCCATCGCCCGCCAACGAGTACCGTCCGGCGAATTCTTCTCAACCCCGGTCGAAAGCGCCTCCTTCCCGGGGTCGCCATTTGATGTGATCGTTTTATGGGATCTTCTTGAACATGTGGATCACCCTCGTGAGGTGCTGTCGCGCCTGGACCGATGGATCAAGCCTGATGGGCATATCCACCTGGACCTCCCCAATATTGATAGTCTGATCGCCCGGGTTATGGGCAGGTATTGGCCCATGTTACTGCGTGAGCACCTGTGGTATTTCTCCCCGAAAACCATCTCGTGCCTTCTGCAGGAATATGGATATGAAGTTTTAAGAATTCAATCCAACCGGGTTCGTTTTTCATTCGAAAATATCGGGCGCAGGTTGAGTCAATACCCGGGCTTCATTCATTCAATAAGCAATCGAATCAGCTCAGTCGCTGGAGCGGATCGGATCAGTATCTGGTTCCCGACCGGCGAAATGGAAGTGGCGGCTCGAAAGCATTCTGCAGCAGATAATGATTAACCCGTTACGTAACCTGCAGCTCACCCCGGGTTGGATTGAGGTGTGTTGTTTACTGAAGTTACCAATTCATCGGGCTGTTTATTCTTTCACAATCTAATACAATTCATACATATTATGTGGTAAAATAATCATGTCCTCATTCTCATTCGACGGTATCTCGTGTTGACATTTTATTCCACGACCTCGATGCGGCGTGGGATAAAATTTTTTGCTTAAGGAGCAAGTATCAATGAATATCTATGTAGGAAACATATCTTTTGATGCCAGTGATGATGAACTTCGTGCACTTTTCGCCGCTTACGGTGAAGTCACCAATGTCAACCTGCTCAAGGATAAATTCACCGGTCAGCCACGCGGCTTTGGTTTCGTGGACATGGCAGTGGATGCTGAAGCCCAGAAGGCCATCCAGGAACTGAACGGCCGCGATCTGCGCGGTCGCAATTTGACTGTCAACCAGGCCCGTCCGCGTGAAGAACGTGGTCAGGGTGGTGGTGGCTACGGTGGCGGAAACCGCCGCAATAGCTGGTAATCAATCGCACAGTGAAACCGCGAAGACCTCCAGAGCGATTTGGAGGTCTTCCTCTTTTGCTAATGGCAAGACAGCCATGTATTCTGCCATGGGGTATCGTAACCGGCAGGATATGGGTGACAAGGATTAATCCATGCTTATTCCATTAAAAGAATTTATTGAAGGGCATCGCAACCCCCGCTCGGTCACCATGAACACCACCGTGCGAGAAGCGCTGGCGATCATGCGCAATCACGACTACAGTCAACTGCCGATCGTGGACGAACAGGGGTACATCAAAGGATTGATCTCAGAACAATCGATCGTGAACACCTATTTCGATCTGAACGGCAGTCTCAACCTGTTGGAACTCAAAGTGGATCACTGCCAGCAGGAGGCGCTTACCATCTCCGTCAAGAAAGACCTGTTCGATGCCATCAAGCTGCTTGAATCATCCTTTGCCGTGGTGGTGGAAGATAATAACAAGCCGGTGGGAGTTGTCACCAATTTTGACACTGCGGCCTACTTTCGCGATCTTTCTGAAGACCTGATCGTGGTGGAGAAGATCGAATCGGAACTGCGCGAATACATCCGATATGCCTTTCCTGAAAAAATGGTCGAAAACGCCCTGCACAATGCCTTCAAGAACAACCCCCGGTTCCAGGATTCTCTGGGCAAGTCGGTGGATGACTTGACTCTGTATGAGTATATGCAGGTTATCCTGACGGATGAAAACTGGTCAAAATTCGAGGGTGCTTTTGAACCCAAGACCATGTTCCGCAGTTACATGGAAAACGTGCGCAAGATTCGCAACCAGCTGGCGCATTTCCGCGGTAAATTGGATCAAAACCAAAAGAAGACCCTGATGGCGGTTAAAACCTGGATTGACAACCGCCCCAGTCTGAAATCAATGATATTTACCATCGAGACCAGCCGCTCGAAGAGCGTCAGTGGTGACATTACCGAGAAGCGCAAACAGTATTTCCTCAGCCTGCTTGAAGGGTTCAAGGAGATGCGGCCGGGGATCACCAAAGTTAAAAGTATTTCCGATCAAAATTGGATCGCTTTTGGTGCCGGCCGGTCAGGTTTCGGATTCGCCTGGGTATTCACAACTCGAAAAGAGCTTCAGGTTGAACTGTATATCGATACCGGCACGCGCGAAGCCAACAAGAAGGCCTTTGATGAATTGCTGCAGCGCAAACGGGAAATCGAAAAGACTCTGGGATTTGCCCTGCGGTGGGAACGCCTTAACGAGAAACGCGCTTCGCGTATCTCCGTTGGTAAACCACTTGAGATCACTGCCGGGCGTGAGAAACTCGATCAAGGACGCGAATGGGCACTGGATACAATGGTGAAATTCGTGGATACCTTCAGGCCTTTGATTTTCAAACTACCGCAAGCGGGTTGACCGCTTTCGGAAATCTGTTGGATCATCGATCCCTGCTGGTGTATTACCAGCGGGGATCGTTATTTGTAATAGCGGAAATGCTCCTCAAACGCCTTAAGTAGCCCGGAGAGCCCCCGAGCGGTTTGGTAGAAATTCGATTCTGTGCCAGCATAATCAATAAAACCCACCCGGTTTTCAAAGACTTCTTCTCCCAGTGCATCCTTCAGCAATCCGGGACCGATGCGGGCAAAAACATCGCGTTTCTCTTCGACGTAATCCGGGAACATCATCAGGATGCCCGCCTTATCGCCATCATTAAAAAGTTGAAAGCGAATGGCTTCATCAGTTACCGCTGCGTCAAGCGATGCGGTGGCCGGCTCGGCCGCCTGCTGGATAATCGCAGAACCGTGTGTGATAACCTGCCAGTGTGGCATGGCGGGTGCCGCTTTGCATAAAGCCTCCACTATCTCCGTGTATCTGCTATCGCCCCCATCCGATATAAAGAGTTGACGACGACCATCCCTGACCGACATGGCGATCTCGATTTGCGGGCCGGGACAATACTGATCAATGGCATCCCGGATCATCCGGCTGACCTTCTTGGGATCTTTATCAATAGCCCAGATCCTGGCTTCATTCGCAAGGAACCATTTCCAGAAAGCTTCTGGTGACTTAATTGAATTGGAGAAAAGATTCCTGAGCATCTCAGCACCCTTCGTAAGAAAGATAGGATATCAGGTGGTGGTCCTGTCGTCTGCCACTTTTTGAACCAGAACCTTATCAACGCGTTTGCCGTCCATATCCATGACTTCAAAGCGATGTCCGGCGGTCTCAAAATACTCACCGGTTTCTGGAATGCGCCCGAGTGCGGTCATCACAAATCCACTCAGGGTATCATAATTACCTTCTTCCTCACCCTCAAGGTAATTCAGGTTCAGCACTTCTTTCAGCTCATCCACCAATAACATGCCATCCAACAACAACGACCCATCTTCACGGGTAACCACCTGGGCTTCCTCACCGGGGGTCGCGTCGGTGACATCGGTCACCAGTGCGCTGAGTACATCGTTATGCGTCACCAGCCCGACCAGACTGCCGTATTCATCAATGATCAAGGCCATGGAACGGCCGGTATTCTTGAACTCCTCCAGGATCTTGAAGGCTGGCATGGTTTCAGGGATGAATATGGCTGGTTTGCTGATGGTTTTTAGGGTGATTCGTTTGAGTGTTACCATCTGACTGAGCAGTTGGTTGGCGGTTGTGATACCCACCACATGATCCAGATCATCATTAACCACCGGGTAGCGCGAGAAGTGACTTTCGGATACACGTTGCAGTGTTTCGGTGATCGGATCGTTCATATCCAGATAAACGATATCCGTACGGGGCGTCATCAACTCAACTGCCAGGCGATCACCCAGGATGAAGACACGCTCAACCATATCCTGCTCGACCTCTTTGATCACACCTTCCTGTGTGCCCTGATCGATCAGAATACGGATCTCCTCTTCGGTTACTTTCGATTTTTCCTCGCTGCTGTGTCGCAACAGCTTTAGAATGGCACGCATCGATGCTGACAGCACGGCCGATAGGGGACGTGCCAGGCGCGATAATGTGTAAATCATGGGAGCCAGCCTGATGGCGATCCGTTCTGAACGGTTCATGGCAATTCGTTTGGGAACAAGTTCGCCGAGTACCAAAGTGAAATAGGTAATAATCAGGACTACAAATGCGACCCCCAATGCTTCACTGTAAGGCACCAACCATGGAATTTGCTTCAATGCTTCTGCGATATACTTGGCAAAGGTGGCACCGCTGATCGCACCAGCCAGGATGCCGATCAGCGTGATACCGATCTGCACGGTCGACAGGAAATTATTGGGATCATCTTTAAGAATCATTGCCTTGCGTGCAGACAAGTTGCCGTTCTCTGCCTCCTGATGCAGTTTTGTGCGACGGGAAGAGACGATGGCAATCTCAGCCATTGACAGGATTCCGTTGAATAATATTAGAAGGATTATCCCCGCAATTTCCAAGTAGACTAAATCAGTCATTTCCGTGCGATAAACCTCTTGGAAATATTATAACAGAAGCAATCAACCTCAAAATTCAATAAGCTCAAATTGCATAATGAGTATTTTATGGCCATGGTATTTCAACCGGCCCGGCAAAACCATGCTTCTCCTGTACATATACCCTCCCATGAGAGGGTTGGGCGCACCCATACTGGTCGCTGAAGGAAATAAACAGGTTGTTCGTTCCGATTGGTTCGAAATACAGCAACCCGCCCTCACAGCGCCACACCTCCACGACATAGTGCTGCATATCTTCATCCTCTTCATCACCGGGGCGCAATGGAACATCTGCCCATGAAACCGTGATCAGCGCATCATTTCGGATGGCGCTGACCCAACTTACGGGGGGATAGTAAGGTGATACCGGCAGGAGCGCTTTGCCCGGGTAAACGATATCAACGCTTGTCAGGTCACCGGTGATCTCCACCAGCGAGGTTTTCACCCAGCAGGGGTTGCTGCCACCGATGGCTTGTATGTAAACCCAGTCACCGGATTCAATACGGCCGATGACATCCATGTTGGATCCGGGAACCAGGCCGTATTTATACAGATAGACAGCACCCGGCCCATAACGGCAGTTGGCCTGCTGGAGTATATGCGCGCGGACAACCATCCGGGTCGATGTTGGGGTGTTGGCAGGCGTTTTGGAGGGTTTCGGAGTTCGGGTGGGGGTCATGGTGTATGTTGGCGAACCGGCAGGGGTATCCGTTGGAAACACGGTGAATATCCTGGTTATCGTGGGTGTCAAGCTGGGTGTCGCAGGCAGGGGGGTCCTGGTGATGACCACAAACTGCGGCGTTGGTAATACATATCCTGTTCCATCTTCCGGTTTCACCTGACAGGCAGAGGCTGAGATGGCCAATGCGACAAGTGACCAGAATATTCGGTACAGCAGGTGATCCAGGTTGAGCATGATACTAGATTATAGATGATAGCGAAGCTTATGCAGGTAAGTGCATATGCTCATGGTTGACCTGCAAATAAGAAGACCGGTATTCTGAACTGCACCCCAAAAGTTGGACAATAAATCCAACCGAGGAGGTGCAGTTTTATTATGACAAAGTTCAGCACAGAAGAAAAGCAAA
>JAFGXF010000084.1 GCA_016936755.1 Anaerolineaceae bacterium
ATCTAAAAGGACTGAGCCCTGTGGCTTACAGAACTCAGTCCATTTTCCTTACTTAATTTCCGTCCAACAAACGGGGTGCACTACATTGCCCGGGCCTTGTGAATCGCTCCTCATCTAAGGATCATCGGCAGGTAAGAATGTAAGAGAGGGCTCATTTCAGATGTGTTTCCAGTCGCCGGATCGAAAGCAACGAAGGTCAGATCGAGCGCCCGGTAACCACCTGGAAGCGATGCTGTCCAGGTGGTGCCCGTAGCAGTGGTCTTCGCCAGGAAAAGGCCGCCTCCGCCGTCAGCAGCCGGGTTGCCGATGGCTTCGTAGAGGTACACTTCGCAGTTATTGCACACCGTCCCGCTGAGCGTGGTCGCATTGAAACTGGTCAACTCGGGATAATTGAGCAGGGTGTTGGGGCCTGTGTCTGTATCCCCGGGATCATTGGGAGTATGGCCGTCATCAAACAGATCGATCGGTAACTTCCCATTGTTGAATATATCCATCTGCAGGGTTGCCCCTGCCAGAGCTGGGAGAACGGTGTTGCCTGTCGATGCTGCTTCGTCAATAACGATACCTGGTCCTCCATTATAGGCCACCACCTGGGGATGTATCCGGCTGTCAAGCGTGCTATACGCCATAAAGATACCAGCTTCACCATTCCCACAGGCTGTCAGCTTGTCTCCTTCCACACCGATATAAGTGGTCGGGCCGATGACAGTGCGGTCGGCTGAAGCTACATAAATTCCTATATCGCCATTACAGGAGATGAACTGCTCCGGCATCGGATCGACCGGTGCAAGCGGGCTGATGATGTTGTCATAACTGGCATTACCTGTGATTCGAATACCTCCCCCATAGTTACCAAGATCCGCACCATTGACATCCAGCCCGATGTAATTGGAATAAATGAGGTTATCATTCGATTGAGTGATGAAGATCCCATTGTTCCCATTGCCACTGATCAAATTGCGATCAGTAGCGGGTATCAATCCACCAACAGTGATATGGCTGGTATCATGGATATGGACACCATTACCGAAATTATATAGAGATGATGTTCCAACCCCATCCAGACCAATGATGTTGCCCTTGATGGTAACAGCATCCATGTATGCGCCGTTGACTTCCACGCCATCGGACTCATTCCCGCTGATCACATTGCCCGGGCCGACAGTGATATTGTTGGCAGCCCCGCCATCATCGCCGGCATCCTCAATCAGTACGCCATTTATGGTATTCCCAAGATCAACCGATGCGGTTCCATCTGTGCCGATATAACTGTTGGTAATCGTCGTACCCACCGATCCGGTTAACCGGACCCCATCTGCACCATTGGCGGAGATGAGGTTGTTATTGATCACCGTTCCGGCAGCCTGGATGTCATCGATGCCATTCTGACCGTTTGGCTTGGCCACCAGGTCTGTGGAATCCAGGCCAATCGTGTTGGAGTCGATCGTCGTCAACGCTACCTGACCCGCAGCTGAGTCCAACAGGATGCCGTCGGCAGTGTTGCAGGATATGATATTGTGGTTGATACTGTTGGTACTGGCGCCCGTATCCACCCGCACGCCGAGATTGTTGCCAAGGCATGTATCCGTATAGTCGATACCGATCCAGTTACCATTAACCGTGTTGGCCATTCCACCTGCCGGTGATGGCCCGCTGATATGCACCCCTGCCCCGCCATTTGAGAACATTACATTTGCATCCACCAGGTTTTTGTTGCCGGTGATACTAATTGCATCATCAGTCGGAGCAACTCCAGGGGCAATCGATCCAACAGTCAAACCATAGATCTCGCTGTCAGAGCCGGCCATCAGGAATATATCGTAAGGTGGAGGAACTGCTGGAGGTAGCGGAGGGGGTGGTGCAATCCACATAGGAGAAATGGTGATAAGGGTAGTACCAGGTGGATTTCCATTAATAATCACATTGGAAAGAACCACGATGTTGCCATAATAAATCTCTATCGGCATGGACCCGGCAAACCCAACCATAATATAGGCCGGTGGGATCAATCCGGCAGCGAGAAAATTGGCTTCATCAACCGCCTCACGTAATGTACATCCGAGTGCTGCAAATGGCCCGGGTGAGGGGCATAGACCATCACCAAGGATATAGGCACCCGGCGGAAGATCCGATAACGGTGCAGCTGCCGTAACCGTGAAAGTGATCACCCAGGGTCCGGGAGGAAGTGCCTTGACGGAATGATTCACCACACCCGGCATCAAAGTAAATACAAGGAGTACGCTGACAACCAATAAGGAAATAATAATTCGCGCCACTCGACCACACTGAAACATACGACGACCCTCCTGTCTGTGAATCACAGCATATTGTTGGTCAGATATGGTTGCGATGAATGAAGTTGGAACTGAGCCGCTGTATTGATATGTATAATTATAGGGGTTAATTGAAAAAAGACAATATCTTCCCGATAATCATAACCAGGCCATGCAGGTTCTGGCCATAACCGGATCAAGAACCACAATCCATCAAAAAAGATCCTATTTCCCCTCACAAAGAACGATTACATACAGCCAGGGTTTTATGACCGCAGTGGTATAATGGGCTTCCTGATATGGCCAGGTTTCATGGGGAGACCTGGTTTTTGTCACAAAATATTAAAGAGGTTAAGCAAGCAAATAATGAATTTTGTTATTACCGGTGGTGCTGGTTTCCTAGGCTCCGGGCTGGCCAATATACTGGTCCGCCAGGGGCACAATGTCCGTGTCATCGACGACCTCTCCACCGGCAATCCGGATCGGTTGTCTCCGGAAATACATTTCACCCGCGGCGATATCAACGATCGCCCCAAACTGTGGACGCTGCTCCAGGATGTGGATTGCGTGTACCACCTGGCAGCGCGCGTCTCGGTCCCTGAATCGGTCCTGTATCCGCGCGATTACAATCAGGTGAACGTGGGCGGCACGGTCACCCTGATGGAAGCGGTACATGATGTTGGCATCAAACGGGTCATCCTGGTTTCTTCCGGCGCGGTCTATGGCAACCAGGCCCGCCAGCCGCTCAAGGAAAGCACCCTGCCCAATCCCGAATCCCCATATGCAGTATCCAAATTGGCCGCCGAATACTATGTGCGCACCATCGGGCGCCTGTGGGGCATAGAAACTGTCTGCCTGAGGGTCTTCAATGCATACGGACCCGGCCAGCATATCCCACCCACGCATGCCCCGGTTATCCCCAATTTTCTGCGCCAGTCAATGCACAACGGCACATTGGTCATCCAGGGCGATGGAAGCCAGACGCGCGACTATGTATACGTGGATGATGTGGTGATGGCCATGGCAGCTGCCGCCACCACTCCCAAGATCGATCAACTGGTGATCAACATCGGCAGCGGCAAAGAAACCTCCATCCGTGACCTGGCCAAGCTGGTGATGAAGATCACCGAAAACAAACCGGAAGTGGTTACCAACGGACAGGCGGATCCGGGTGTCTCGCACATGTGTGCAGACATCTGGCTGGCATCACAAAAACTGAAATACAAACCGCTGGTCTCCCTCGAGACCGGCTTGAAGTTGACCTTCGAACGCGATGAGAACTTGAAGAAGATGAACGGCAAATCCAACGGGCATACGACCTGACGAATCCAAACCTTCAGAGGCGGTCCCATTCCCCACTCCTTCTGACATAAATCCTACATTCCTCAAATAAACATCTGATCCCCGGGCGGTAAAATATGCACATGAGAAAAGAAGCATATATTTACCGTCAATCACCCACCCCGCATATGTTGGTCCGTCACACGATGGAACGCATGCCGTGGGAACCACGCCCGGAAGGTGAGCCTCGCCGGGAAGGACATTTCCAGCCGGGCACACAGCGCCATGAACACCACACAGGGCATCACCGGCATGGCTTCCGCATCCCGATGGATGTTGAATCCCGTGAGGATGCTTTCGTGATCAGCGCATTGCTGCCGGGTCTGAAAGCCGAGGATGTGACCATCCAGGTAGAAGGCCAGACCGTCTCGATCGAAGGTGAGATCAAATTCGAAGAAGATGAAAAGGCCAATTGGCTGTTGCGCGAGCGTCCGCGTGGATGTTTCAGCCGCAGGATCGAACTGCCCACCCTGCTGGACGCCGAAAAGGCCAAAGCCAGCTTCACAGACGGCATCCTGACGCTGACCATACCCATGTCGCCCGAAGCGCGCCCGAAGACGATCAAAGTAAACGTCAAATAACAGGCGCCTTCACTCGGGTGGGGCGCTCTATGGAGTGCCACTCCGAGTGATGCAGTGACCATAAGTCACTGCGCTGCCTGATCATTACCCGCCCGGTGAAATTCACCGGGCGGGTGTATCTATTAATCAGCGCAGATGTCCTTTCAAGCTATAGTCGCCGGCCTGGCCAGGCCGCCATAGATCCCGAGCAGGATGATCCGGCTTCCCAGCAGGGCCAACAGGTAGATCAAGCCGAAGAGCAGGGCGATGGCGGGCGTGACAGCCAGGCTATCCAGGATGAGGAAGCTGATGGCGGCAGAGCCGATCAATAGGGCGACCATGAAGGTGGAGAAGCGGAAATGCTCCAATGCGCCTGGCGACGAAAGCCCGGCAGGTGGCAGATGCCTCAGAAGAATCGACTCAACGGCTGGGATTCGGTCAGGCGGCGGCATCAAGGTGAAAGCCACAGCTCCTTTGAAGTGTGCTGACCAGAGCTTGATCGCGGTCCTCTCATCATTCAGGCTGAACTGGCAGAAGGTTGCCCAGGGAAACAACCGGCCACCTTTCAGCAAACCCTCATCAGAGATAGCGCTGTGGCTCCTCCCGGCCATGAGTTCGGTCAGCGGTCCAAAGGCTGCCTGTCCCCAGAACAGACCCATCCCGGCGGCACAACCGGACAGGATCATGACTGAAAGTAAACCGGCCAGATTGCTGCC
>JAFGXF010000085.1 GCA_016936755.1 Anaerolineaceae bacterium
ATCTAAAAGGACTGAGCCCTGTGGCTTACAGAACTCAGTCCATTTTCCTTACTTAATTTCCGTCCAACAAACGGGGTGCACTACATTCTGGCCGGTCTTCTTATTTAAAGCATGGGAGATATGAACGGATACGTTTATCGATTTAATTCGATCATTGGCGGGCGTGTGTAATTCACCATGGCATCATCATTAATGGATATTGTGGCTGATCCGTTGATGTAGACTGTGCCGCCGACAAATTCAGATGAATACAGGATGTCGACAGTGCCACCGATATTGATGGCGCTGGTGGGTGAGTATACAGTTCCCCGGAACCAGCTGTCTTCAGCGCCAGTTAATGTGATTGTTCCACTATTGGTTGGCGGCATATAAATCAACAACCCTTTGATTGCCGGGGGCTGGTTAATGGCAGGCGCTCTCAGGCGGACGTTGCTGTTGCCATTCAAGAGAATGTCGCCTTCGGCCATATAGATCGTGACGCCCTGGTTCATTGGCGCATCCGGATTCACTTCCAGGGTCTGGTTCCCGTTGGTTTGAAAATCGCCGTACAGGCAGTAGAGCCCCGGGTTCATGATGAGATGATCAAAACCATCCAGGTTGATGTAGTCATAACGACCACCGTCTATTGTCATGGTGCTGTTGACATTGAGTCCGCCATAATCCGGTTGGTTGATGCAATCGGGTGTGGGTATGTCCACGATTTCAAGGCCTTCTGATGCATGTTGAGGCTCCATGTTGATATTTACGTTACCGGCTTCGGTGTAGGTTGTCATATAACCAATCCCGCCGACAGCGACATTTATGGTGATATCGGTATTACCCTTAAAACTCATGCAGGAATTTGAGAAGATGCCACCACCATCGATCACAACTGTATCATTCCCGTTCATGTCCACGCCGCCACAATCCGGGCCGAGTGAAGCAATGGCGTTCCCGAGCGCGAGTGAACGGCGTGGCCTGACATGACTGACTGCTTCAACGGTGTTGTTGATTCCATCGGGATAGACAAAACGGGTAAATGCAGTCTCTGAGCGGGCAGTTATCTTTACTTTCATATACAGATAATTATCGACCAGGCCTGCATTGTTAATCACATGGCAGGAGATCTCCAATCCGTTATTGTCAGAAATATCAGTATCGACCGGGTGTCCAGCCGCAGCGGTATGTGCGATGATCGTATCACGGGCAACGATCATGCTTGCGATCATATCGGGGTGGTCACAGATAAAGGATTGGAAATTAATTGAGCGATGATCCAGCTCCAGGGCTGCTTTGGCTGCCGCGCTCATCACAGCGTTATCGGCAATGCTCTGAAGCTCTCGACGGTCGGCATATATCATACTGCCATCCACCGCCAGGGCAACCATGCCCAGCAGGCCAACAATTATCGCGGCGATGATCACGAGTGCCTGTCCGCGTTGAGATGAATGGTTGATTTTCATGGCATACCACCTGGTTTCTAAGGGATTGGATTGACCCGTTAACTACTATGACGTGGATATTCCCCTGCAGATACGTTCGGATGAAATAACCGATCCGATCGAACCAGTGCATTGACCGTGATACGCGAGGTATTGTCACTGGTTTGTAATTAATATATTCGATTATCGACAAACACCCAGGGGGGCTGGGTGTCTGTCTGTGGGAAGCTGGGGGGATTATTGCTGAATTCAATTCATCAGGATCAATTCCCGCCCCCGCATTGACCCTGGCCGAAGCAACCTGGAGGTGTCATGGTTTTGACCGGCGTATGGGGCGTTCCGTACTGGTTTTGATAACCGGTTGGCGTACCGGTTTGGAGCTGTTGCTGCAGTTGTTGCTGGGTTTGTTGCTGCAGTTGCTGCGGGGTTTGTTGCTGCAGTTGCTGCTGAGTCTGTTGCTGCAGTTGTTGCTGCAACTGTTGTTGAAGCTGCTGATGTAATTGTACGGGATCCTCAATGCCGTCCCGGGTTTGGCGAATACATTCCCGGACCATTTGCTGAGTGCTTTCTTTCATCGCCTCGCCTGCCGGCGTTTCGGTTTGTACCTGCAGCATCATCTGAACCTGGTTTTCCAGGCGCGTCTGAGTTTGTGTCAGAGCCAGTGCAGCCTGCTCGCTCTCAAGACCGCTTGCCAGTTGGAGCGTTTGCATCAAACGCGTGTTCAGCTGTTGTATGACGGCTTCTGATGGCACAGAACCCTGGGATAGCATTGCCCGGATCTCTTCCAGGCGGGTTTCGGTCATTTGCATGGATAACTGCCACTTTGCATAAGGATCGTTTGTAAACCCATATTGTATATTTTCTGTCATGAGTTTAACCGGGTAGAGCAGGCTGTCAGGCATGCTGTTCTGTGCGGAGACGGCTGTGACACCGCTTCCGCCAATGATCAGAGAAATCGCTAAAATAATGGTTCCAAATGTAGGCATCTTGAATGGCTCTTTTCTATTTATTAAAATATTTTCTGATTTCCACCCTTTATGACGAGAATAAGTGTGTTGAGATACGGCGGTTCTCAAACGCGAGACCTCGAACATGTATCCATTTTTTGCCGATTTGGCTTTAACCGGATCTCTGGCCGGGATATCCTTGAGAGATCCCAGTGCTTCGATCATTTCCTGATCGGACAACTGCTTTTTTTTCTCTTTCATAATCAACTCACATCCTCTACCAAATATTGACGAAGGGCAGACAATGCCCGGTGTTGCAGGGCTTTTACCGAGCCAACACTCTTGTTCATTATTCGGGCAACCTCTTTGTTGTCATATTCCTCGATGTATTTCAGAAAGATCACTCGCTGTTGTTCAAGCGTTAACTGTTTTACTGCTTCCCGTATGTGTTCCCGTTCAAGCCTCAAGTGGACTTCCATGGTTGGATCCAATTTTCCATCAACCAGGTCCTCATGGAGTTCAACTTCCTGAAAGTTACGGTTGCGATAATGATCTGTGATCCAGTTGTGCGCGATCCTGTACAGGTAGGCTTGCAAATGTGAGTGAGGGCCTTTTCCCACTTCTATAACCTGCAGGAATCTCTTGAAGGTGTCAGCCAGGCAGTCTTCGGCCAGATCAGTATCTCCCAGCATATGATAGGCATACCGGTAGATCGGCAGGCTGAAATAATCATAGACCAAACCAAGCGCGGTTGTATCTACCTGCCTTACCCGTAGGAGGAGGCCCTGTTCATCGATCATTTGGTATTGCCATAATGTATGACGTCTTGATCTTCCTGCAGATACGCATCTTTGCTAGTGTCATGTATAATTTTAATGTAAAATAATATTGCGGACCCATCAGAAGAGGAGACGGTATGATTACCAAACCGCAATTGTTTTCAACCATTAATACCACCCTTCAGGAATTTCGGGAGCTGGGCAGCCTTTTACCCGCTGAGGCATTAAACACAAAAGGATCGTTAACTCATTGGGCGGTCCGTGATGATGTCATCCATTGTGCGTACTATATTCAACAGTTTGCCGATCGAATGACCTGGCCGCGCGATCATGCCAGGATGGATGACAATGATTATTTAAAGGTGAATGATGAGGTTTGGACCGCCCATCAAACAGAAAACTGGATGGCATCCCTTGATATGTTGGAGAAGGCCTGTGGTGACATGATCACCAGGCTTCAGCCCCTCAGCGAGGCGGAGTTAAATGATGTTAAGGCCTTCACCTGGATGGGGGGGCAATCTGTGGCAGATTATGTTACCGGGTTGGTCTATGTGCATGGCATGATGCATATCCAGTATGCATTCATTCGTGAGGGTATGGTTGATGCCGCAATCGCATCAGCTGACAAGGTCTACCAGATGGTGGAAGCACTGGTATCCAGTGAAGCGGGGCGGGGACGCAACCTGTACAATAAGGCCTGTTCGTATGCCCTGGCCGGGCGTAAAGCGGACGCCATTAAAATGGTCATGAATGCGGTTAAAATCGCTCCCAATTTGCTCGAATGGTCCAGGAAAGACAGCGACCTCGACTGCCTGCGGGATGATCCGGAATTTCAGGCGATATACCAGCAAAATCCCCATTCGTTGGAAAAAACGGGATAATCAACCGTTTTGAGAAGGAGGCTCATCATGGCATTGAATACCAGGCTTCAGGTCATCACCCGCCGTGCGGAGGAGGAATGCTTGTGGCTGGCAGCCCTGCTCTCTGATGAGGAAAAGACACAAAAGGGTACTGCAAGGCAATGGTCGGCCAGGGATACGATCGCTCACATTGCACACTGGTATGGGGTCATGGCTGCGGACCTGGCCGGTCCGCGTGATCGACCGGCTGTGGACTATGGTGATTTCACCAAGATCAACGATCAGATATTCCATGAGCATGAGTCCCAGGAGTGGTCTGAAATCATGGCCTTGTTGAACCACTCGATCGACTCGATCGTCGGAAGCCTGGAGCATCTGTCCACAAAGGAGTTAATGGACCCAGAGGCATTTAAGTGGACAAATGGTCAGCCACTCTGGCGCTGGTTAGCCGGCATCGGATACAACCATACCACAGGTCACCTGGGCGAACTGTATCGCTCACGCGGCCAGGCGGAGCATTGTGTTCACCTCATGAAACGCAGCATGCATCTGTTGAATGACTTGATCGATGAACCAACCTGGCATGCGGTCAACAATTACAACATCGCCTGTGCTTATTCATTATCCGGGCAGGTAGAAAAAGCCCTGCCATTCTTGAAAACAGCCTTTAGAGAAGATCCCAAGCTGAAGGATTGGGCAAAACAGGATCCTGATCTCGTATCCCTGCAAAAGTTGGACGGGTTTAAAAGCCTGTATACTTGATCGGTATTTTGATGGGATAAATAAAAACATGCGATTTGGAGATCATCATGACAAATTCAACGGCAATGGTTCCTGCAGAAAAAAAAGGATCAAAACTCGGTTCTATTTTACTGGGTTTGATGTCCCTGATCGGGCTGCCGGCAAGCCTTTTTATATCCGCCGGCCGGTGGGACTGGCGTGAGGGCTGGATCTACGTAGCGGCGACTTTACTCGGCACAATCGGCAGCCGGATCATGGTTATCGTAAAGAATCCAGACCTGGCAAAGGAAAGGAGCCAATCGATCTCGGCCGGGGATGCAAAAACCTGGGATAAATGGATCATGTCATATGCAGCTGTTTTCGGACCTTTATTGGTATTCGTGGTCGCCGGGCTGGATGAGCGTTATGGATGGCAGCCGGATATTCCCCGATGGCTTTTATGGGTGGGGATCGCCACCATCCTGGCGGCGATCGCTTTTTCGACCTGGGCCATGCTTGAAAATCGCTTCTTTTCGGGTACGGTGCGCATCCAGAAGGAGCGTGGTCATCAGGTGGTTTCCACCGGGCCATATCACCTTATGCGCCATCCGGGATATCTCAGTGGGGTGGTTGGTTACCTGGCTATGCCATTGATCCTGGGCTCCAGTTGGGCTTATATTCCCGTTTTTATAGGAATCCTGATCACCTGCCTGCGCACTTATCTGGAAGATCGCACACTCCAGGAGGAGTTGCCGGGCTACCGGGAGTATACTCAAAAAACCAAATATCGCCTGATCCCGGGAATCTGGTAAGCCACTTATTCCCCCTGTTTCGAATTCCGCATCATGGACCACAGGGGTGGCCCACCTTTCGGCAGGTCAACTTTTTCACATATGTGAAAACCCAGTCTTTCATAAAAGGGAATCGCCCTGGGGTTTGATGTCTCCAGATATACCGCCATGCCCTGCCGGTCGATGTTCCGGAGTTTGGGTGTTAACAGCCGGCGCCCGAATCCCTGACCCTGCAAGTGTGGTTCCACACCCAGCTGGCTGAGGTACCAGTGTGGTCCGGTCACATGGCGCTGCCGCAGTCCATGTGCGATTGTTCTCACCACCATGCACGACCGGATTGCCGCCGGTCCAACCTTCCAAATCACGGGCAGCGCGCCAACCCGGATCATGCGCCAGTTGGTGTCAGGACCAACATCCGGCGGGATCCAGGCGGCTATTGCCTGCATGCCGGGTGTCGCATATACTTCACCGTAACGGCAGGCATACCGCAGCGTCAGTACCATCAGATGATAAAGTTGATGCGGGCGCGGGTTGCCGTCTTTTAGTGTATATAACGCGTATGGGTAATCCAGGAATGCCCGGGTATGCACTCCGGCAGCAGCTGGTATGTCCTTTTCTGTAATGCGCACTATTTTTTCATCCAGCATCGTTTCTCCCGGAAGCAGTGTGAGGCATTGATAGCGTTGCCAGGCAGCCAGAATTCACTCAACAGGAACCGGATGATCTCACATCCGAGCCGGGAGGAATACACTTCAGGCAGGCTTGAATAATGACTCATCTTTTTTCCCTGTTCTCGAGTCATCACGCTTGGGTATTTTTCAGGCTGGAAATGCTGCACGCAGTCTTTGGTCTGACAGCAAACGGATCACTTTTCGCTGCTTTTCATCCACGTGATTGGCATGGGCATATCCGGGAATTGCAGCAGGGTAATGGCGCGGTTCAAGCGTGATCGAACGGCAGGGCTGTGGTCTCTTCCGTGCGTGCGCAACTCCGATAATATGCGTGTATTGAGGTCCAGGTGTTTGCGCCCGACAGATACCAGGCTGTATACTGCCCAACTGCGGACCAGGGGGCTGGTATCTTTAAGGCTGCGCAGCAAGGATTCCATTACCGGTTGTGCATCCTTATAATGACCTGCAAGATTGCCCAGGGTCATGACCATATGCCAGCGGACCACCGGATAGGCATCAGATTCTGCCCGCATAATGATGCGGCGGGTTTCACCAGCCAACAGGTCGGGATTTTTGCGAGTGATGACCTCTATGGCGTGGGCTGCATGCGCACGGATGACGGAGTCTGGATCATCCAGGCACGGCAGCAACTCCATCAATCGACTATTATCTTGATGTATATATTCAGCGACCTGGTCGGCATTGCCATCGCTGCGAAGATCACCACTTTTTAAAACTTCTCTGATATTGATCATGTCTGTTTTCCTTCCACCCATTCAAACCATGGTTACTAAATTCATTGTAGCATGTTATACCCAATAATACCACCCTCAATTTGGACTTTTATGGAAATATGATTCCGCTCGCAAATCCCCTGGAGGGGGATGCGTATATTCCTTATTTCACGGCGTCTTTACTTCCTGGGCGTTTGCCGGTGGATGATGGCTTTAAGGTACCCGAACTGGTTTTACGGCCTGTTTCCATAAGAATTGATGGACTCGCCGTTGTTTTGTCCGCACCCAACCGATACGATTGGGCATACATATCCGAGGCAACCAGGCCGGTATAAACAGAGGTTACCACCAGGAATAGCGGTGTCAGAAAACACAGGATGACTGTCAGCACCAGGATGTAATATCCGATATACAGCAAGGTGACCATGGTGAACAAAATCAAATATGAGAGCAGGAATCCTCCCAAATTGGAGCGAAAGACCTTCCACCAGGCAGAGAAGTGGAATCCTGCGCCGAAGGTATCCTGGCCGACCATATGCATCAGCGCTGGGGGAAGGAAAAGGCCGGTAACAAGACTGATCAGCAGCATCAACCCGATCATGGGATATAAAGCCAGCATCGACAGCATGGTTCTCATCATCTGAGGATCGGCGCCATATCCATTCCAGTTATCCGAGGGATTTAAAGCGCTCAGCATCGGCAAGCTCATGACCAGGCACATGAACAGTATCGAAAGGATGAATGGTATTAAATAGACCAGGACGATACCCAGATATTTGATCCCATCAACGAAAAGCTTCCCCCATTCATCCCAGTCGGGTAATGCAGTCACACCATCCCCAGCGATGATACGCCGGCTGATGCGGTAATAGTATCCAGATAGAAATACGAGCGGGATGAAAGGTATCATGAAGCTCGCGATACCCAGCAGGATGCACACCAGGAATTTCTGAACCCAGTGTTCATCTGAAAATGGGAACTTCAACGCCTGCTTCAGATCAATTGTCGTGGAATCGGTTTTTACAGACATATGCACCTCCGGTTAATTGCTGGATGGATGGCTCATACCTTTCCGATATGCCGATGCGAACAAGGCACTGGCGATGAGAGAGAGAACCATACTCCCTGCGCAGAAGAGAATTGTTGCCGGGAGACAGAGTATAACAGAGGCGGTCAAGGCCGTAACGAGGATCATCAAAAGAATGGCAGCCAGGGTAATTAATACAAAAGCCCCGATAAATTGACCGGGAGCATGTTGAAGAGCCGGCCACCATTCCCGGATACGAAAGATAGCCTTGACGTCATCTTTGGCCACCATATGCATGGCGGCGGGTGCTGACAGGAAGGCACCGGCCAAGGTGAGACAGGTCGCCACACCCAGCACGATGACTCCCTTATTCAATAGAATCGACGCGTCCGGCGAAAGGGGCTGCAGCCCACTGGATGTCATACTGGAAAGACTCATCCCCAACAACGGGAAGAAAACCATGATGTATCCCACGATGAAAAGGATCAGACCCGGCATGGCATAGACCAAGCCGGCTTCTGATAGTCTAAAGCCTTGTTTGAACAGCCATTCCCAGTCCTCCCACTCCGGCAGGTGCGGTTGGCCATCCCCGTGGATGACACGCTGCATGATGCGCAGGCAGAATCCGGCGACGAAGAATAATGGGATGAGTGGGATCGCCATGCTGGCCAGGATAAGCAGAGATCCAATGGTTAACTTTAAGACCCAGCGAGGGTCTTTGAGAGGATAGCTGAAGTTGGTTGAGATGAAACCCGAACCCATTTCTTAACGAGTTGATTAAAGTATACCGGCAGCTATTTTTTGAGTGGATCAGGGAACTCGATCAATTCCAAAACTTCTGACACACAGGCGTTGAAGATCTCATCCATGATCCTGTCATCCACCTGGTAGGGGCCACCATAATTGCCATCACCGATCAACTTGCGCTGTCTGGTGGTGCTTAAGAGTTCAGCGCCATGGGGGGTGACCGGTTTGGAGCCCGGTGGCACCTTGCGGGCCGTTCGGGTGAAGTTGAAGGATTCGACCCATGAGGCATGTTCACCCGGCAGGCCGGCCTTTTCCACGATCGCACCCACTCGTTGTGAGAGGAACCACTCGTACCAGACGACCCGCAGATCATCGATCTCGCTGGTTAATTCCGATAAACGGGATCTCAAAGCCCGATTGCCGCCGTGTCCATTCAGCACCAGCATCCTCCGAAAGCCATGATGATATAGGGACAGAACGATGTCATCCATGACCGCCATGATGGTGGCGGATTTCAGACTGATCGTGCCCGGAAAGGACATGAAGGATGAGGAGCAGCCATAATTGAGCGGCGGCGCCACCAGCACCCCGCATTTTTGTGATACAGCATCCGCGATTGCCAGGGGAATCTTGATATCGGTCAGCAGGCTGAGGTAGGCATGTTGTTCGCAGGCGCCTGTCACCAGCATGACCCGATCCTCATGCTTCAGGTAGGATTCCATTTCCATCCAATTGATATCTTCAAAACGCATGGTTGCCTCCAATGGGTATATTTGATTATACAATGGTATGTCCAACTGGGATCTGCTGATTACACCTCCGATAATAAATATCATCGCTTATAATTAACAACTTGCACCCATTTTGGTGGAAACCTGTATGAGACCTCAAAAGTTGATCCCCGTATGCATGTTGCTGATGTTGCTGTTAATGGGATGCCAGCCTCCGGCTTCAGATCCCGTGGACTCGCCGATATTGTCAACGATAACACAGTCACCCGACCGTGAGATCGAAGCAAGTATCACCCCGCAGCCCAGTGTCACGCCGACGTTGATGCCCCCCTGTTATTTGACCGAATTACCGGCAGACGCAGCCTCAAGCTATGCGGTTCTGGGTTGGCAGGCATTCGCTGCTCAAATGGGTATTAACCTGGCTTACTTTTATTTTCCAGCCGATTGTTCGCCTGACAGTATCATACGTGATGGGGAGAGAATTCTGTACAGCAGCCTGGTTCCAGATGACCGGATCGGCCTGGTGGTGCTCAACCCGGTCGATGATGGCATGCTGGGCGTGTTTTACGAGCACCTGGTCCGGCATGAATACTGGCAGATGGGACCGGAGGATTACCCGGCACTCCTGGAAGACAGCGCCGGTGTTAATAAGAACCTGGTCTTTCTGCGAGTCGATGAATTGAATGGTGACGAAACCATCGTCGGCAACCCGCTGGAAGTCATGACCAGCCTGGCGGAGCATGAATACATCCACATTGTACAAAGTCGCAGCAACCCCACCCTGGCCGAAATGGTTTGGGGGGATAAGGATTACCAGTACTTTATCGAAGGCTACGCCAATATTGGAAATGTATCCAGCCAGCGCTACTACTTCGAGACGCAGGCAGCCATCGCGTTGGTGCAAAACCTGGATCTGATGAATCGTGGCGGGACCCTGCAGCCCGGGATCGCGACAGCCTTGCAAGAGCTGGGGATGGATTCGGAATCGTTTCTGGCAAATGCCACTCCTGTTTATGACCGTCACATAGAGGCCTTCTTCCTGCGGGTGGGTGGGCAGGCTTATGTGGATGGTTTGCGACAGGGAGTGATCAGCCCGTATTTGCTCTTCGTCAGGGCGGGCAGCGGGGATTTGATAGCCTATGATGTGATCCGGGCATTGTTCAATAAACTTTCAACCTCTCTCACACCCATAGACCGACGGGCTGTCGGATATTTAGATGGCCCCCTTGATTTCATCACCCCTCATCACAGCCCTAATCATCTCGCAATGTTTGTGACCGGGGTGTCATCGTCCGCTTGGTATTGATTCACTGAAAAGGAGGATTCCAGAGTGACTTGTCAGGCGCGGCCTTGGGTTTGGTAGATATATGTCCAAATGATTTTATTCATTTCCTCCGACAAGGCGACATAATCCGGGAGGAGGTCTATCAGGGGTCTGTCGTTCCATTCCACCAAAGGTGCTTTTTGGATACGTTGCAGATAAGCATTCCGATCAGAATAGGAAGGGTGGCTGTCGTACTCGTTAGAGGGTTCAATCAAGATGCGTTTGATATCCTTGACCATCTCAACCTCGACATCCTTATCGAGATGAATTTCCTGACGATACAAATTGTGTTCGTTGGGTTGTGGATTGTCCCTGCTTACAGCGAGTTGACCAATATAAGACCGGAATTCCAGGTCCCGGTAAATGATCTTACGTAAACCGGTCAGCAATGACTCGATACCATATAAGAGGGCTGCCTGGCGGTCAGCCAGATACTCCTGCAAGCGCGATGCTCCAAGGGTGATACGGGCAAATATCTTCGCGTAGATTCTGATGAACCACCAGGCCGGATTGAACCAGACAGCCATGCCACCCATGGCCAGACCGTGAGCCATCGCTAAAATGGATTGATTCACCCTCCACGCCTGGGTACCTCCGGCGGTGTCTTTATTAATAAAGTGGCCATACTCATGTGCCAGGATAGCCTGGAACTGGGACTGGTTCAGACTGGATAATCCTCCTAAGCCGAGGATCAGGTTTCGAGGCCGGTTGCGGCTGTTGGTGTTCTTGCTGCGTTCATAATTGATTTCCGACACAGAGATATCCGTTCCAGGGGTAATATAGATGGCATCCACCGAACGGGTGCCGCATTTACTGGCGACTGCCTTCACCATCTCCCATAATTGTGGCGCTTCGTTTGATGTGAGCTTTCGATCTGGTTCACTGATCCTGGTTCTGATAAAGATGCTGCGCAACAAGACGATCAACGTTCCCAATCCGACGACAAGGATGAGCAAAGCCAATCTGATTGGCACCTGACCGATGTAAAAGAAGGCATAAATCGCACCACCAAAGATAACCAGGATCAGCAGGATCAGGAAGGGGATTGAGATGTAGTAATAAGCTGAAGCGAACCCGATGACTGCCCTGTATATGCCGCGAAGCCACTTTTCAGATTCAGTGAATTGATAATTCGATTGCGTATATGCAACATTAATTGTGTTGAGTAGCCTTCGACTCAGCAGGTTACCGATGACCAGTAAAACCGGAAAACCAAAAAGCCAGGCTGTAAAGGTGTAGCCGATTGCCTTGGCTGTGTTGACCAAGCGCAGATAACCGGAGATACCAAAGTCTTCCAGGGCACTCTGATAATATTCTTCTGTTAAGCCCAACTCCCTGGCTTTGAGTAATTCGGTGTGGGCGGATTTCATTTCACCTTCGACTACATGATTCAATGCCATGAACAGGTGCGCATTTGGATCTTCGGGGGCCATGGACAGGACCTGTAGAGCTTCTCTCTTCAACAGGGTCTCATTATTGGTAAAAAGAGCTGCTTCGATTAATACATAATGATAAGTGATTTCCTGGGGATCGCCATCAACAGCTTTCTGGGCGAGGTTCACTGCGATAATGCCATCATCCTCATTCCCACGCCAAATGAGGCCATGTGCATAGGCAGATTGATTTGGTGGGCTGGGATCGATCTGATAAGCACGCGAAATATAACCGAGTCCTTCCTCGGTTGATCCAAAAAGCATCATGGAATTGCCCAATCTGCGTAACGCATCTGGAAAATCCGGTACCATCTGCAATACAGCGGTAAAACCCTCTATCGCTGTTGCATAATCCTGACGATCCATGGCTTGAGTGGCTGCTGTAAAAACAGGGACTGCCGACGGATCTAGCTGGTTCAATTTTATGTAGATGGCTTGCTCCAAGACAGGATCCCTTTCCGGGGTTTCCTCCTGAGCAAAAACAGATCCAGTATCCAGTAATGAGACAGCTATAAGAATTACGATAATGATCGTTCCCCACCGAAGCTTCATCTCGCCCTCCAGTACCGAATTCATGACATGATGTTATCCATTATTATATCAAACTGTTTCATCGCCTATGAATTATTTCCAAACCATCGGTGAAAAACCTTGTCTCCAACCAGTTCAGATACTTTAAACCTCATTTACAACCAGAAAGACCCATTCACCAATCCGATCATGACCGGCACCTCTACCAGCGGGACAATCACCGCGGTGAAGGCCTCGCCGGAATTCAAGCCGAACACTGCCACAGCCACGGTGATGGCCAACTCGAAGTTGTTGCTGGCGGTTGTGAATGACAGGGTGGCCGTCAGGGCGGGCAGCGGGAATTTGATAGCCTATGATGTGATCAAATCAATCAGCAATTGATCATTAAACATTTCATGCACACGACATGCTTGAGTTGAAAAAACCGAATCATCATGTATAATTTTTTTTAACTCTTGGATTTCATAACACCATCATCGTCCTCCCATCGCTCTAAGGCAACCGTACCCAGGTCGTCAATATTGGTTTACATATGCAATTCGTAGAAAGAGGGTGTCATGAGAAGGAAAAGAATGTGGGTGAATATGAGGGTGGTATTGAGTGTCGTGTTATGCCTGTCTTTCATCGGAATCCCGCAAAACCACGTTAAGGCAAGCATCATTGAAGTAACCAACACCTATGATGATGGCAGTGTTGGTTCACTGCGCTGGGCGATCGCCCAGGCGAACAGCTATCCAACTGCAGATCAAATTGTATTCAATATCATCCCTGACGCTGGTATCAATCCGGGATATGGATACCATTACCCCGGTGTCTTTACGATCACACTGACCTCGCCCCTGGTGATCAACGATGACGATACAGAGGTATTGGGCTTTACCCAGCAGGAGAACCAGGGGAATACCAATCCCAATGGTTGGGAGATAGAGTTGTTTAGTGTAAGTACATCGAATCCAGTTATTACGATCACGTCGGATGGTAATATGATCGATCTGCTTTGCATCACCCACGGACTGATCGGCGTGGAGTTGACCAGTGATGCCAATTCAAACCGGATCATCGGGAATATCATCGGTCTGAATCCAAACTTATCGGGTGTTTCTGGAAACACCACCGGGATCAGGATTTATGATGGAAGCGATTCCAATACCATTATTAATAATTACATCGGTGGCAATTCCACCTATGGCGTTGAAATACTTGATTCAAACGACAATTCCTTAAGGAATAATTACATCGGAACCAATGACACATCCACTACTTTGGGGAATGGCTTAGATGGCATTTTCATTCATGGTACATCAACGGGTAATACGGTGGGGGGTGTGTCCGAAGATGATTACAATGTGATCTCCAGCAATGGCCATAATGGTATCTGGATTAACGGGGCAGCCACGACTGCTGTCGCTTACAATCGCATTGGCACGAATCGCCTTGGGTCAAGTGACAAGGGTAATACCTGGAACGGCATTTATGTATCCGCAGGAGCAACTGATACTCGAATTTCCAATAACCTGATCTCCGGTAATGGCTCCAACGGGATTTATTTAATCGATGCCGGGACAAAATCAACGATCATCAACGATAATACGATTGGATTGAATGCTGCGGCGTCATCCGCCATAAGTAATGATTGGCATGGAATCGCTGTTTATGAAGGACCGCAGTTCACCCACATTGAAAATAATATCATTGCCGCCAATGGTTGGAGCGGGGTGGTTTTCCAAAACGCCAACGATAACTTTACAACCAGAAATCATATTGGTTTTGGCAATGATCCTAATGTCACAACCCTGGGTAATTCCTATTTTGGAATAAATATCCTTGGGAGTTTTAACTATATTTTCAGGGATATCATTGCCCATAATGGATTATCAAATCCATCTTCAGGTGATGGCATCCGTGTGGAGGATTATGATGACGTCCTCCCCGCACCATATGGGAATAAAATTGTACAATCATCAATCTTTCATAACGGTGGTAAAGGAATAGAAAACATGGAGGGTGCAAACCATGATTATGAAGGTCCGACAATAGATGGAACCAGCACCTGCACTCATGTCATTGGCCATTTACCGGTAGCCAAAGCCACTTTTGTCGATTTCTTTAGCGGACCTGATGATGAGGGAAAAACCTATCTGGGATATCTAAATTCGAATGCAGATGGGTCTTTTGAATGGTACGGTATTATCCCGGATGCTTATTTGACCGTCACATGGGAGGATACGGATGGCAGCACTTCTGAGTTCTCGGCGCTGCTGCTCGGGTGCAGTCAGGTACATCTACCAATGGTGGTTAAACCGTAGAAGATAATAGTAATATCCAGACATTGGAATGAAATAGCCAGTCTTCGGTGTGTTACCGAAACAGGCGAAGATTCCTTCTTCGCCTGTTTCTTTTATTTTTCGTTTTGGAACATCCTTTTCTTCAACCAGAAAGCCACATTTACCAACCCGATCATGACCGGCACCTCGACCAGCGGGCCGATCACCGCGGTGAAAGCCTCGCCGGAATTCAAGCCGAACACCGCCACAGCCACAGCGATGGCCAGTTCGAAGTTGTTGCTGGCGGCTGTGAATGACAGGGTGGCAGTCCGGGCGTATCCAGCCCCGATCGCCCTTCCCATCAGGAAACTGACCAGGAACATGACCACGAAGTAGATCAACAGCGGGATGGCAATGCGCACCACATCCAGCGGGATGGTGACGATCAAATTGCCCTTCAAGCTGAACATGACCACAATGGTGAACAGCAGCGCGATGAGCGTGATCGGGCTGATCTTCGGGATGAATTTGTGATAATACCAATCCCTGCCCTTCAGGCGGGTCAGGACCATGTAGGTTATGAACCCTGCGATGAATGGTATACCAAGTTAGATGAAGACGCTACTGGCGATCTCAGCGATGGTGATGTCCACCACGCTGCCGCTTAAGCCAAACCAGGTGGGCAGGATCGTGATGAATACATATGCATACACACTGTAAAACAACACCTGGAAGATGGAGTTGAAGGCCACCAATCCAGCGGCATACTCCGTGTCACCTTTGGCGAGCTCATTCCATACGATGACCATCGCGATACAGCGCGCCAGGCCGATCATGATCAAACCCACCATGTAATGCGGGTAGCCGCGCAGGAAAATGATGGCCAGCGCGAACATCAGGAGGGGGCCGATCACCCAATTTTGGATGAGGGACAATCCCAGGATCTTCCAATTTCTGAAGACATCCTTAAGTTCATCATAATGTACCTTGGCCAGCGGCGGATACATCATCAGGATCAAACCGATGGCGATCGGAATGTTGGTCGTACCCACCTGGAAGCGGTTGATGAAATCCTCGACACCCGGAATGAAATAACCGAAGGCCACACCGATGGCCATGGCCAGGAAGATCCACAGTGTCAGGAATCGGTCGAGAAATGAGAGGCGTGCAGCTGACCTGGTCTGTTGGGTCATAAAGTCCTCCAGTTAATGATACTTCTGCAGCAGTGGGATGATTTCCCGAATAATCGCGTCGCGCACGCTGCGAAAATCGTCCATGTTGTCGGTACTGGCCGGGTCAGGAATACTATTGTGCAGTCGCTTGCCCTTACCCAGCCAGACCGGGCACTCTTCTGCCGCCGAATCGCAAACCGTGACGATCAGGTCAAAGTCCACGCCGTGGAATTCGTCTACCGGTTTTGAGCGCCCCTCATGTTGGATACCGATCTCGGCCAGGGCGGCAATTGCTTTGGAATGGACGTAACCTGCCGGTTTCGTCCCCGCGCTGACAGCCTTCCACTCATCTCCCATCCGCGCGTTGACGATGGCTTCAGCCATTTGCGAGCGGCAGGAGTTGCCTGTACAAAGAAAAAGCACCTTGCGTTTCATCATTTCTCTTTACCGCTCGATCAGAACGGTTTTTTCATATCCTGAGCAGGGGATGCAGACAGGTTGGCCGTCCTTCGTTCGCACGTAGCGCTCGAATATGTACTCGCCGCAGACGCTGCATTTGGTTTTGTTGAACGAGCCCTTGACCGGCTTAAAGGTGAAATCCGGCCTTGCTTCGACCTTGAACAGGGCTTCATCAGGCTGGTCGTAGACCCACTGGATGACCTCGCGACGAACTTCGAGTGGAATTTGCGACGGCTCGACGCCCTTCTTTCGGTAGGCAAAGAACTCGAACTTGCCCATCGCGTCCACACAATCTGGGAGCAGCGAGTAGCGCACTGCGCCTTTTTGCGGGTGGTGGAAGGTTGCCGCCAGTTTGCCATAGAAGGTCTTGGAGATCATCACCTTTCCGTAGGTTGCGCCGGTGGCGATTTGCAGCCCGTCGATCATGCAAGTTTGCGGGTGTCCTTCGCCCAGTTCGGGGAAAATAAAGAACCCGTGATCCGGCTCTTTTGCGACACTGAGATATGCCAGCGCCAGGTTACCCATGCGATAGCCGATGGGCATGAAAGGACATTCATGGCCGTGGAATTCAAAGGCCCATTCGGGAGGGATGTGTTGCGTAGTCATAACAGAGCTCCTTTTAGAACAAGAATCCCTTCCCTTTGGAAAGAAGGGTTGGACAAAATGATTTTATCCTGACATCTTGACCAGAATTTGTATTGCAAAGGCCCACATGATCAACCCCAGGCCGGCTTTGATCATTTTGGTATTGATCCTCATGCTGATCCTGGCCCCGAGATTCCCACCGATGAGAACGGCAACCCCGGTCACGAGAATCAAGGGCAGATCGAAATGGTGCGAGGTGGCATGGCCGATAATCCCGGCCAGCGCCGAAAACGAGATGATCAGGTGAGAAGAGCCGGCGGCAATTTTCGTCGGGAACTTGCAGACGTAGACCATGAAGGGAACAATGAAAACTCCGCCGCCCACGCCCAGCAGCCCGGCCAGGAATCCGACACCCGCACCGAATACAGCGATGAGAGCATATATCCCCGTCGACAGGTGGACGGGGGTATTTACCTCGATTTGTCCCTTTTCCCAGTAGGAATAGATCATCCTTGCACCCACGCCCACCAGGAAGACCACGAATACCCACAGCAGGATTGTCGTATCGAACGATTTGGAGAGGACACCTCCCGCAAAGGCGCCCAGACTGATGCCCGGCGCGAAGATGAGCGAGGTCTTGTAATCGATCATGTTCCTGCGATAGAAAATGTAACCTGCCGACAACGAAGTGATGAGGTTCAATACCAGCGAGGTGGAAGTGGAAAGCAGGATCGAATAGCCGAGAAGGATCAGTAGCGGTGAATACACTGACCCACCGCCCTGGCCGAACATCGAAAAGATGAATGCGATCACAAAGGCGAATATGACCGCCATCATCATGGTTGAATTGATTTCCATAATAGCTGATTCTCCACGACTTGTGATGAATGTGGCTGGTTCTGGCTTCGTGATTAACGTTTAAGGCCTTTGTCTGTCCACTCAGACCAATTCTCAACGAAGAAGAACTGCACTCGCATTTTTCACTCAGCCTCCAGTGCACTGGTGACGAAGGTGGTGATTTCAGCGGGGGAGGGGATGCGCCCGGACGAGACGACCTTCTCATTAATGACCAGGCCGGGGGTGGAAATGATGTTGTATTTCATGATGTCGTTATAATCGTTCACTTTGATGAATTCTGCTTCAATCCCGAGTTCATCAACGACTTTCCGTGAGATTTGCTCGACGCGTTTGCAGTTGGCACACCCGGAGCCCAGGATTTTTATGTTCAGCATAATTTTCTCCATAAATCATGATTATTTATTTATTCAAACCTGCCAAAGTCAAGACATTGCGCTGATTGACACGCCAAAGTGTGAATACCAGGGCTGCCATGAAAAGCAGGAGATACAACGCAATTACACCAGGGTTTGTGCCATCTATCCAGGCACCGTAAATGAGACCAGACAGGGTGCTGAACAGAGCCACCCAGCCGACATAGACCCACGATTTCAATTTGCCAATGATGGTTGAGATGATCAGGATGCTTTGCAGGCTGAGTTCGGGGTCGGCCATGAGATAGGCCAGCAGGGGACCACGGTGCATACCCAGGCTCAGAAACATCTGTGCAATCGGTACTTCCACCAGTGTGGGAAAGTACATGAAAACACCGAAAGCCACACCGGCCAGGTTGCCTGTCAGCGTGTTTTGCCCGGCCAGGGCTTCGATCCATTCCGGTTTGATCAAGACACGGATGATTCCAACAGCGAAGACTCCCATGACCAGCAGGGGAAAGATCTGCTTGATGAAACGCCAGGATTCCCATAACCAGTCGCGCAGCTGGTCGCGGTTGAGACCCTTCCAGGCCAGCAAGAGCAATGTTGACAGTGCCAGCAGAACCCCAAAAAACCTGCCGTTCAGAAGGATTTCCAGTCCCTGGCTGTGGGGGATCATGCCCATGGATGCGACCAACAGCGTCAGGGCGATCAAGACCAGGGCGATCCACGACCAGGTATTAAAGTGCTCGTGTATCTTGTCGAAACCTTTCCAGGCAGCCAATCCGATGAATACCAACAAGCCGATCAGGAAAGAACCCTGGGCCGTGACGCCTTCTTCACCACGGCTGGCATCGAAGGGGACCATGTCGAACAGGAAGTCCTGGTAGCGGTCAATGCCGGCAATGGGTATGGTAAAGCGAAGGTAATCATTGGATAAAAAAGAAAGCTTGAGTGTACCGGACAAAAGCAGGACAACCAGGATGAGTAAAAAGGCCAGTGCGGCATGTGACATCCCCCGGCGGCCCTGCCCGGCAAACAGCGCATCAGTCGCTTTATCATGGGCAGCGTCTTCCTTGCGAAAGATCAGCGCCATGATCAAACCGATACCGATGCCAAAAGCCAGTGAGAGGAACAGACGCGCAAATGCCAGATCGGCACCAATGATACCCCCGGTGTAAACCAGCGCCAGGATGTTGGCAGCAGGTGCAAAGAACAGGAAAGTGATGGCCGGACCCAACCCGGCGCCCTTTTTATAAATACCCGCAAATAGCGGCACGATGGTACAGGAACACACTGCCAGCAAAGAACCGGCCAGGGCAGCCGCCGGGTAGGAAATGAATTTGGGTGTATTGCGCCCGAGAAAGCGAGTGATGGCCTCCTTGGGGATTAAAGCGGTCATGGCACCGGCAATGAAAAAGGCGGGAAGCAGGCAAAGCAGGACATGGGCGGCCAGGTAGGCTGCCAGATTCCCGGCACCGCCGGCCAATAAACGCTCGAGGAACTCAAGCATGAGTCACCTCACCGGGCTTGCTGCAATCGGGAGAAGCTTGACATCTGGGGCAGGGACAACCTGGAGCCTTCCCGTGCAGCATGCCTTCTATTTCCGCAGGATCCAGGCCCAGGCTCATGGCGGCTGTTTTGATCAATTCCAACAAGGCCGGATTTTCAAGGCGATAATAGATATTGCGTCCGGCCCGATTTGGAGAGACCAACCCGGCCTTGCGCAGGAGCATCAGATGCTGCGAGATGACCGCCTGGCGCATGCCGGTCACCGCCTCCAGGTGGCAGACACAGGCTTCGCATTCGCCGATGGCCAGCAGGATCTGGATGCGGATTGGCTGACCGATCAATTGGAACAGATCCGCAAGCAACAGCAACTTTGGTGATCGTGAGTCTGATATATTCATAATGGTGAATATATTATATCTCATTTCTATAAAGAACAGGGTAGAAAGCCGTTGCAGGTGAATTGCCTCTTGACAAAAACAAAGATATATAAAACAAATAACTTTGTAACACAAAGTATACTGATCGAAATTGGAGGTTCAAATGTCTGCATTAATGGATCTGAAAGTGCTGGAGAAGAAGGCGTATCGCTCGACCTTCCAGGATGGTCTGTGGGATCTCTATCTGGGGGGATTATGGCATGCCTGGGGATACTCGGGATCATTCCCCGTATGCGGGATGATACCTGGATATGGCTGATTGGCTACACATATTTAAGCATGGGTGTGATGATTCTGTTTATCCTTGGGAAGAAGCACATCACCGTGCCCAGACTCGGTGCAGTGAAATTCGGGATCAAACGCAAACGCCGCAAAATGATCCTGGCTGCCATCCTGAGTATGACCGTGCTGCTCATGACGATGGGCGTGATCGCGGCGCCGTCCTGGTTGCAAAGTGAGGTGGATGATCTGGCGCTCCGGGGGCTGATGGATCTGCTGGTTCCGCTATCTGCCGGTCTGTTCGTAACCGTGATTATCGGCGTGATCGCCTATTTCATCGAATACTACCGGGGTTTGTATATCGCCATGCTGTTCGGCCTGGGCATTTACATTGACATGACATTTGACCTTCCGGCAGCCATGCTGGTATTCGGCGTCCTGGCCGCCATACCGGGTGTGATCCTGTTGCTTCGCTTCATCAAGAAATATCCGATCCAATCCGGGCAGGTACAAAATGAAGCCGGCTAAACCCGAAAGTCAACTTTCGATCATTACCGGTCTCGACAAACTGATCCACGAACCGGCACGCATGTCGATCATGGCAGTCCTGTACGTGCTGGACAGCGCAGACTTCATCTTCCTGATGAACCAGACCGGTTTGACCTGGGGCAACCTGTCAGCTCACCTGACCAGGCTGGAATCAGCTGGATATATCACGGTTGCCAAATCATTCAAGGGTAAGCGGCCGAATACCAACCTTAAGCTATCCAGTGACGGCCGGGAGGCATTTACAAAATATGTCGATCAAATGAAACAGGTGATGAAGGATTTCTGAAGCTCGATCAAGCCGCCCGATCCGGCGGCTTTTTATGACTCATAATAATGGAGGATCATTCCCTGCGCATAATGCCTTTTTGCCAGGCAAAAACTGCCACCTGGGTGCGATCGGCCAGGTGCAATTTACTCAATATGTTCGACACATGACCTTTGACCGTGTTTTCACTGATCACCAGCTTGGCGGCGATTTCACTGTTGGATAAACCATTCGCGATCAGGAGCAGCACTTCCTGTTCCCGACCGGAGAGCTCTGCATACAGGGGTTGCTCCTCAGGGTCTTCACCGCGATAATTTTGCAGAACCCGCCGGGCAACCAGTGGGTGCAGGGTCACCTCCCCGGTGACCGCCCGTTTCAAAGACTCGACCAGCTTATCCATTTTCATGTCTTTCAAAATATAGGAGGTTGCCCCAGCTTTCAGAGCGGGGAAAATGTGGGAATCATCATGAAAGGAGGTTAATACAACCACCTGGGTGCGGGGGCTGATCTTTTTGATGCGCCGGGTGGTCTCCACGCCATCCATTCCCGGCATGATTAAATCCATTAACACAACATCCGGGATGAATTCTTCCACAATGTTGATGGCTTCCTCACCGTTGGAGGCTTCTCCAACCACGCGGTACTCTGACAGTGAATCCAGGTAAGAACGGATGCCCTTGCGGACAACTTCGTGATCATCCACGAGTAGAATTGAGATCGGTTCGGTCAATTGATTATGCCTGTGGTTATAAATTGTAACCGCTCATGGGGACTTTGAGAATAACGGATGTGCCCTGACCGGGTGTGGTGTTGAGCTTCAACTGCCCATGGATCAAACGGGCCCTTTCCTGCATGGTTTGCTGCCCGATGCCACTTGCAGTGACGCTTGTGTCAAAACCACAACCGTCGTCCTGAATGCTCAATTCGATCCACCGCTTGGCAAACTCCAGACTCAAATCCACCTTTTGGGCTCCACTGTGACGGGCGACATTCGAAAGTGATTCCTGGATGATCCTGAACAGGGCTTGTTCCACCTGCAGGTCCACACGACGTTCGTTGTGGATCTGCACATTAACCGGGATATTATTTCGATTTTGCCATTCGAACAGATAGGAGCGCAGAACCGATACCAGCCCTTTTTCCTTTAGAACCATTGGATACATTTCCTGGATCAAGAAAGTCAATTCCTCGATCACTTCAGATACGAGTGTCTCCGCTTCATCCAGATGAATCCGGGCATTCTTTTGATCTTTTTTCATGATGGACTTGACGGTCGCCAGCTGAGCCAGGGCTGCAAAAGCCTTTTGCTTGACGCTGTCATGCAAGTCACGCGCCAGCCGGTTGCGTTCCTCCACCACAGCCAATTCCTTGGTTTTTTGAAACAGGCGTTCGATCTCCGCTGTGCGCTCCTGCACTTGCAGCTCAAGATCGCGGTTGTATGATCGAATATTCCTAAGGCGCCAGCGGTACCCTGCGAAGACCAATAAACCAAATAACAGGATGGTGATCAATTGGAACCAGGCATTATTCCAAAAGGGTGGAATGACGATAATGGATATAATCAACCCTGTCTCATTCCAGACCCCGTCATTATTGGAACCTTTGATCCGCAGGGTGTAATTCCCACCCGGCAGATTGGTATAGCGTCCAAAACGCCGGTTTCCCATGTCGATCCAGTCGCGATCGAATGGTTCGAGTTTGAACGCATATTGATTCTCAAGAGGATTGGAATAGCTCAACGCAGCATACTCGAAGTTGAAGTAATTATTGGGCCACCGGATGGTATAGCTTGCCCGGCCATTGGTGTATTGGTCGGGATCGATCAGCTCTCCGCTCTGGGATATGCCGGTTAACACGATTGGAGGGATATAGGGATTGTCGCTGATCTCATCCGGCTGGAATATATTCAATCCGGCAATCCCGCCAAATAGAATGGACCCATCCCGTGTTTTCGCGTAGGAAAACTTGCCGAATTCGTCGCTTTGCAAACCATCGCTGAAATCAAAATTGGTAAAGGAACCCTCAGAAACATTAAAATATGACACGCCGTCATTCGTGCTGAGCCAGAGGTTGCCATCTTCGTCTTCGACAATTCCCAGTATCACGCTGCTGGGTAAACCGTCTTCCTCGGTGAAGTGGGTGAATTTGCCGGATTCGACATCCATCCGATTCAATCCGGACGTGCAGGTGCCGATCCATAAATATCCATGGATATCCTGATGGATTGCGCAAATACTGTCACCTGAAAGACTCCACGGATCCAGAATATCATGGCGGAAATGCCTGAACCGGTCCTCATTGCGTAAATAAAGCTCGAGGCCGCGATCATATGTGCCGATCCAGAGCTCGCTTTCCCTTGTCTCAAAAATGGCGGTGGGTTGATGGGAATTAAAACTATCCGGGTCCTCTAATTCAGGGGCATACGAATTAAACAGGTTGGTGTCGCGATAGAATCGTGACAGACCGCCGGAAGTGGCAATCCATAATTCCCCGGCATGATCTTCATATATCTGGCCGATAACCGCCCCGCCCAGTGCCCTTGGATTGTTCGCATCGGGCACAAAATGTGAGAACAAGCCGGTATCGGGGTCTAATCTGTCAAGGCCGCCTTCACTGCCAACCCACAGGAAACCATCACGATCCTCATAAACGGACCATACATAATCATCGATCAGACTGCCATCATCCCCTGGGATGTTGCGGTAATGTATGACACGGCCGGTGTTTCGATCAAGCCGATCCAAACCACCCCCATAGGTGGCCAGCCAGATGCTTCCATCACGCCCTTCGGTTACGCCGAAAATCGGGAAAGGGCTCAAGCTGTTTGGATCATCCGAATTGTACTGGAACAGATCGAATTTGGCTTTATTGCGATCCAGTTTATTCACACCACCGCCAAATGTTCCCATCCAGAGGATGCCTTCGCGGTCTTCATATAATGACAGAATAACTTCGCTGGAAAGGCTGAAGGGATTCTGAGGGTCACGAGTAAAACGTTGGAATTTGTTCGTCGTCTGCTCGTAGCGGTTCAAGCCATTTTTGGTCCCAATCCATACACTGCCATTCAAGTCAACCAACAGGTCGTAAGCATTCTGATCGCTGAGACTTGCAGGATCTGCTTCATCATGCTGAAAGAATGTGAAGCGGCCGGTCGTAAACTCGAAATGGGTAACCCCCATGCTGCCGGCAAGCCACAAACCCTCATGGAAATCCTCACTGATCCGCCGAACCTCTCTTGCAAGGGGTGTCTGGGCATAGATATCAATTTCGAAATAATTCGTAAACCAGTTATCCGCAGCATTGTAACTGACCAGTCCGTTGGAGGTGCCCAACCAGAGTGTGCCGTTGGATCCCCGGAAGATCGTCAGGATATTATTCAACGCTGAACTGAAAGGTACTGCCCGACTTTGGCGGATATGTGTAAAACCACCGCTATCCGGTTGGAAGACATTCAAGCCATAGGGTGTGCCGACCATCAATTGGCCATCCTGATCCACGAACAAGCAATTTACCCTGGGTGAATCCAGGCTGTCTGGATTCGTCGATTCATACAGGTAATTGGTGAATGATTCTGTTTGAGGATCGTAATACGACAGGCCGCCCAGCCTGGTCCCGATCCAAATGCCACCTTGCGGAGCCTGTGCCAACGCTGTGATATAGCTGCCCGGCAGGCTGTTGGGGTCAGAAGCATCCGATTTGAAAACAATGAACTTCTCCCCATCAAAGCGGTTCAATCCATCCTCGGTACCAAACCACAGGTAGCCCTGGTCGTCCTGCAGGATCGCATGGACCGTGCTCTGCGACAAACCGTCATCAACCGTCAGGTTTTCGAAGCGGGGGTTTGTATGCTGGTCAGATACCAGGACCGGATCAGGGGGAGAAAGCCATGATGTGGCATTCACCATTCGAGACGCAGGAAACACACCCATGACAACCAGCAGTATTGTCAGGAGCATGCAGGTTCTTTTCGTGATCACAAGCACATGCAAGTACTTCATGTTGCATGTATAGTATAGCCGATACCTTGCCGCCCGGTCATTCCGGGTTCATATTGGCTATGGAAGTGTGAATGTTCGATAGCCTTCCAACAAAAAACGCTCCGATCGGAGCGTTTTTTGATTCTTAACTCAGTTTTCTTAATGAGATCCAGCGCGGCACTTTTTTCATGTAATTCTGATATGAGGCCCCAAAGCTTTTGATCAAGCGCGGTTCCTCGTAGACTATGATGTAGATGGTAAAAAGGATGAACAAGAACAAAATGAATATCAGCAGCGAGGGGGCACGGATCAGCACGGCCTCCCCAACCAGGATGACCAGCGCACCCACATACATCGGGTTGCGTGAAAAGTGATAGGCACCTGATGCCACGAATTTCTGGGTGGGCTTGAATGGCGCGGGAGTGCCCAGCCCATATTTGATAAAGGCGATGATCACCCAAATGAATAAACACAGGCCAATAATGATGAGAAGACCGGCCAGGATTTCCATCAAGCCCAATTGGGTGGGGACAACTCCCAGACCATTGGCCAGGAAGAGGTATGGAACAGCCAGGAAGGTGACCAGGGCGATTATGGTTATGGCGAGATAAGCTAAAGTGATCATTCTTGATTACTCCTCAAACAATTATACAACGATTCAGGCAGGCAGGCTGTAATGCCTCTATTTTTATAAATTATTAACACCGGTCATACAAATATTAAACAGAGGTTTGCTATAAAGTAGTCAATGGATTCCGATTAACAATCAAAACTTTCAGGAGGTAGCAAAATGTCCACAATAATTCGTTACAATCCATTGCGAGAAGCCATGTCCTTAAGCCGACAAATGGATCGCCTGATGGAAGGTGCCATGCGCGGCTCGGAGCTATGGGATGGATCGATGGACTGGGCATTGCCACTGGATGTGATCGAGAATGACAATGAATTCATTGTAAAAGCGTCACTTCCAGGGATCAAGCCTGAGGACATCGAGGTGACATACCATAACCAGACACTGACCGTCAAAGGCGAAATGAAGCAGGAAGAGGATACCTCAGAAGAGAAATATCACCTGCATGAAAGACGCTATGGCATGTTCTCGCGAAGCATCACCCTGCCATCCGATGTGAATGGGGATGCAATTAAAGCCGACTTCGATAATGGGGTTCTGGCCTTGAGCCTGCCCAAAAAGGAAGAAGTCAAAGCCAAGCGCATCAGCATCCAGTCGAGCGGCAAGGTCATCGAAGCCAAAGTCAAAAACAAATAGGATGCGTAATAAAACTCCCCGGTAATTCCGGGGAGTTTTATTATTCACAGATTGGATTTGAAGCGATCATACTCCGATAAAGAAGCCAATGCCAACCAGCAACGGGGTGAATACATTCACCATGACATTCTGCCCCAGTGCTGGCAATAATTTGGTTATATCATCTGCATATCGTAGAACCCGTTGACTGGCGGGAATGGCCAGGACCAGTGTCAATAAACCCAACAGGCTCAGATATGGATAATGAAATAAGAAGACCCCGACCAGAATCGCCAGGTAGGTCAGGACATAAAAAGCCACGAAAATAATGGCACTCTTTTTCTGCCCAATGGTGATGGGGTAATTCCGGCGGTTGGTTGTTTTATCCGCCTCTACATCCGGGAATTGGTTCAGCAGCAGCAGGTTATTCACCAGGAAGAATGGCACCAGGGATACCAGGAACCCGGCCATGGAATAGGAGCCGCTCAATGCAAAATCGGTACCCATAACCACCAGGGTGCCGAAGCCCAATCCCGGGCTGAGCAGGCTGAGCAGCGGGGATCTGAGCAGCCAGTTGGTGTAGATGTAAATGACCAGCATGCCGAGCAGGCCAAGCGGCAGGATCTGCCAGCCGCGCTGGATCGTGAAGAAGATGCCTGTCACGCCCACGATCCCCAAGGCGATGATCCCGGTCGCCAGGGCGTAACCGGCGGCCTGGGGGTTGGCCGGCAGCGTGCCACTGCCGCCGCTGAAGGGCGTGCGTTGTGTTTTGGCATCCAGGCCGGACTTGAAATCGAAGTATTCATTCAGGGCGTTGACGCTGATGTGCGCGGAGACTGCGCCCAGAAGGCACAAAATTGCGAACCACCAGTTGATCTGTCCGTCCATACGCCAGAAGGCCACACCAATGCCAGCCAGTGTACAGGCGGGTGCCAGGATCAGGAAGGGTGGGCGCATGGGACCAAAGATGAGAGCTGTTTTCGACATCGCATAACCTCTGCAAGTTGATAACCGGCGGGCTCTTTATTTCAAACCCAATTTCATGAACCGGGCTATTGTACACTAAATGGGGAAGCCGGTATTCATTAATGAAAACATCATGCGGCTCAGGTTATGAAACCCGGCACAAATCATCTTGACAAAAATACAATCTAGTATACAATAATACAATAATACAATGGTACAATAATACAGTAATACAATATAACGGGTGACAAGGATAGCGTATGAGAGATATACGATGAACATACAGGTGGATTTTCGCTCAACTGTACCGATCTACACCCAGATCGTGGAGCAACTCAGACAGATGATCGAAAAGGGAGAGATCAAGGTTGGCGATAAATTACCGACCGTGCGTGAGATGGCAGCGGATCTGCGGGTCAACTTCAACACGGTTGCGCGGGCTTACCGCATCCTGGATGAATCCGGGTTGATCTCCACCCAACTGGGGCGGGGAACCTACATCTGGGAACCGCCCACAGAAGCCGCCTTGAAGAAGTTACATGAGGAAAACCTGGAAAGCCTGACACGGGATTACCTGCGTGAAGCCAAGAACCTTGGTTTCAAGCGTCAAGACATTGAAAATGAGATTAAAACGCAATTAATGGACCGGGATCGGGAAGAGCCACCCGTGGATTAGAAAAGAGGAAAAAATGACACGTTTTCGAGCTCTGCAAAATGCGAAAAAAGAAGGCCAAATGAATATATACACCCAGCCGCGCGTTGCTGGTATCGCCGGTGTGATCGCATTGATCTGTTTTTTGTTGGCTGGATTCGGGGCGGTGGGCCTGGAAAGTCTGGGTGTTTCTGAAACCGGGATCGTGGTATTTTCGATCGGCATGGTCTTGCTGGGTATGTATTTTATGTTCGCCATTCAGATCGCCCGCCAGTGGGAGAAGGCGGTGGTCCTGCGCCTGGGAAAATTCCGCGGCTTGAAAGGCCCAGGCCTGTTTTGGATCATCCCGATCATCGATACCATCCCGAACTGGATCGACCACCGTGTCATGGTGACACCCTTCAATGCGGAGCGAACCCTGACCAAGGATACCGTTCCGGTGGATGTGGATGCCGTCCTGTTCTGGATGGTATGGGATGCCGAGAAAGCCGCCCTGGAGGTCGAGGATTACCGGGTGGCCATCAGCTGGGCATCGCAAACCGCCCTGCGCGAGATCATCGGCCAGATGATGCTGGCGGATATCCTGGTGGGGCGTGACAAGATGGATGCAATATTACAAAAGATCATCGACGAACGTACCAACCCGTGGGGCATCTCGGTTCAATCAGTCGAGATCCGCGATGTGGTCATACCGGCCGCATTGGAAGACACCATGAGCCGCCAGGCGCAGGCCGAACGCGAGCGCCAGGCACGCGTCATCCTGGGCGAATCAGAACAGCAGATCGCCGACAGCTTTGAGGATGCTTCCAAGGCGTATATCAACAACCCGACCGCGCTGCACCTGCGCGCCATGAACATGCTGTTCGAAGGCCTGAAGGAAAAAGGCGCACTGGTCATCGTGCCTTCTTCAGCGGTGGATTCCATGAATTTGGGCGCCGTGAGCGGCGTGGTTTCGCTGGCACAGCAGAACCTGCCGAAGGAAACTGCCGAACCTGCCACGGCTGAAAAATAGAACACTGATCAACCCGCATCCCCTCTGTTTCGATGCGGATGAGATGAATGACTTGTTTACGGAGAATCGAATGAATACAGATTTTGGTCCCTTCATGAAATACCTGCCCTTGCTCATCCCACTCATTGTGTTGCAGTTGGGTCTGCAAATTTGGGCGCTGGTCGACCTGGCCAGGCGTGAGGCCACCAATGGTCCCAAATGGTTATGGGTCGTGATCATCATCGCGGGTGAGTTGCTGGGCCCGGTCATTTACTTCATTGCCGGCAGGAAAGAATGAAGGCGATCGAAATTCGGGGTCTCGAAAAACGCTACGGCCAGGTCAAAGCTTTGGACGGTCTGGACCTGTTGGTGGATAAAGGGAGTGTCTTTGGCTTTCTGGGTCCCAACGGCGCCGGCAAGACCACCACGCTGCGCATCCTGACCGGGCTGGCTGAAGCCTCTGCCGGTCAGGCGTTCATCGATGGTATCTCTGTGGCTGACCACCAAAAGGTTTCCCGTTTGATCGGCTACCTGCCGGAAGAGCCGGCCTTTTACCGCTGGATGACACCGGTCGAACTGCTCGATCATGTCGGCCGGGTATTCGGCCAGCCGGCGGCCGATCGTCACAAACAGGCGCGCCAGCTGCTTGAACTGGTTGGCCTGACGGAAGTTGCCAAACGTCGCATCGGCGGCTTTTCGCGCGGGATGCGCCAGCGCCTGGGTCTGGCCCAAGCCCTGATGAATGACCCGCAGGTGCTCCTGCTGGATGAGCCGGTCTCCGCGCTCGATCCCCAGGGGCGCAAGGAAGTGTTGGAGATGATCGCCGCCCTGAAAGACACCGCCACCATCTTCATGTCGACCCACATCCTGGCGGATGTCGAGCGCATCTGCGACCAGGTCGGCATCATCGATCACGGCCGGCTGGTCATCGAGGGCAAGCGTGCCGACCTGCTGGCCAGGTATCACACCGACACGATCCTGATCGAGTTCGAGCCCGGTCATGAAGGGGTGCTTTCGACCTGGCTGAAGGGTTTGAAGGCAGACTGGCTGGTGCATCTGTCAACCGAGGGCGGTACCGCCCGCATCCAGGTCAAGGATATTGCACTGGCTCGCAAGGAGCTGTTGGGGTCACTGGGTCGTTCGAAGCTGCCCCTCTTGAAATTCGAGGTTTCCACACCGGCATTGGAGGATGTTTTCCTGGAACTGGTGGCTGCCAATGGAGGTGTGAAATGAACCTTCTTTCTTCACTTCGTAAGGAATTGCTGGAAGCCTGGCGCGGCAAGCGCTTCCTGGTATCCATCATCCTGCTGGGAGCTTTTGGCATGATGTCGCCGCTGCTGGCCAAATTCATGCGCGAGATCTTCACCGCCGTCCCGGGAGCTGAAATGATCAGTGCTCTGATTCCGGAACCATCCATTCAAGATGCGATCACGCAGTATGTGAAGAACATCCTGCAATTTGGGATATTGCTGGCTTTGCTGTTAAGCATGGGATTGGTGGCGGTAGAGAAGGAACGCGGTACAGCGGCCCTGATGCTCTCCAAGCCGCTGTCACGAAGCAGTTTCATCATCTCCAAGTTCCTGGGTGTGGCGATTGTGTTGCTCGCGGCGGTGATCGTGTCATCCCTGGGCGGTTGGTATTACACTTATTACCTGTTCGAACCGCTGGCAATCAGTTTCTGGCTGGCGTTAAATGGTGCGTTGCTGCTGGTGTTCCTGGTTGTGGCAGCCATCACACTGCTTTTTTCGACCGTGTTCACCTCCCAGGCGGCGGCAGCGGGTGCCGGCCTGGGGGTTTACCTGTTGATCTCGCTCCTGGGGAACAGCCCGACGCTGCCATAGGAATCTTAACAATATCTGAGATACAAGCACAATTAGGCATG
>JAFGXF010000013.1 GCA_016936755.1 Anaerolineaceae bacterium
AGCCATCGCGCCCCAGGCGCTGGAGTGCCTCGCGCAGGGTCGGGCGGGTAGTTCCCAGCTTTTCAGCAAGCTCTCGTTCTGCCGGCAGTTGTGAGTTGATGGGGAAGGTGCCATCCAGAATGGCAGCGATCAGCCGAGATTCAGTCAGTTCAGCAGGTTTTTGGGGACTTTCCCAGTTCATGTGTAGTGTCCTGTCTGGTAAGTGGTCTGACCAGTAGTATACAGGAAAAAGGAGGGGATTTCAAGAGGGAAAAAATAATTTAGATCAGGTATGTCTGCATCTCATGGGCGCGACAATCCGTTAATCAGAGAAGGTTAGCGGCGGGAAATGTATTGGTAAATGGATAACCGCGATGGCTGCTGCGCGGCCACCTTTGCAGTGACAAACACTAAATCCTGAATTCTCGTTATTTAGGGGGAGATAGATATCACACGCTCACAATTCCAGCATGAACTGAAAGCTTTTATCCGCAAATCCCGGCAGGTTTTCATGCCCGAAATCAGGATAGATCCCCATCGATTTCGGCGCCTGGATCTTATTGTAGGCTGCGAACTGCGAGGATGGCGGGCAAATGGTATCCATCAAGCCAATACCCCACAGGACATCCGCCTGGATCCGGTTCGCCAGGTGCTGGATATCGATATAACCCAGCTTTTCGAAGATGGCATCCTCTTTTTCGTGCCGAGGGTCGAAGCGGCGGAAGAGTTCCTTCAATTCCAGGTAGGCATCCCTGGCCTGGTCGATCGACCAGACCCGTTTGTAATCGCTTAAAAAGGGATAGACCGGCGCAGCTCGTTTGATGCGCGGTTCCAGCGCGGCGCAGGCGACCGTCAAGGCACCACCCTGGCTGCCCCCCATGGCTCCCACACGAGCGGCGTCCACCCCGGGCATGTCCATCAGGATACCAGCCAGTTGGGCCGTATCCAGGAAGATCTGCCGGAACAGCAACCTTTCCGGTGAACCATTCAAAGCATCCTGAAGGCCACGGATGATATGTCCGTGCAGGGTGTTGCCGGATACCCCACCCGGATCCTCTGAGCTGCCGGCCTGCCCGCGACAATCCATGGCCGCCAGCGTGAATCCCTGGGCGATGTAACCCAGCTTGTCATACCAGTCGCCCGCGTCCATGGAATAGCCATGGAACATCAGGATGGCCGGGCCGTGTGATCGGGCAGACACCGGTTTCAGGAGTTTGGCATGAATGCGCGCACCGCCCACACCGGTGAAGTACAGGTCGAAACACTCGCAGAAGGAGGTTTTGAAACCGGCGGGGATTAATTCGATTTTGGGCTTCACCGCTCTCATTTCCTCCAAAGCGGAGTCCCAGAAGCGGTCGAAATCCGCCGGTTTGGGATTGGTCCCCTGGTAATCGGCCATCTGCTCGAAAGGTAGATCAAAGGTCAATGGCATCGGTTATCTCCAAGTGTCTTTAATACGAGGGACATTATAAATTGATTATGCGGATATCTTTTTTACCGGGCTCATTATAATGAATCGTGGCGGAAAGTGGAGCGAACTTCACGATCAGTTTGGTGAACGAATCCCCCCGGTTCCACCTCAGGCTGATGGAGCGCTCGTCACTGTCATCCACACTAAAGCGGCCATTGAAGGCCGGGTGCGTGTTGCGAAAATGGATCATTTCGACCAGTTTTTTCACGACACTTCTCTTCGCCGCCCGGTCAATCTCCTCCTGTGTGTAGTTATGACGATTGATCTCGCGGCCTTCCCCTGTCTTCTTCACAGCTGCCAGATCATTTTGCCCGGCGAGCAGTCCGACATAATACACTTGCGGAACGCCGGGTGTGAAGAACTGGATCGCCCTGGCTGCCAGGTAGGCCGTGTCGTTGCAATCCAGCATCGAATAATAAGAGCAGCGAATCTGGTGCACATCCAGGCCATCGGCATCCTTATGGGTGGACGAGAGGATATAGCTCAGGTTTGCCCCTCTCTCCAGGCAGACTTTGATCACCTTTTGGGCATCTTCATAATGATATAAACCGTTCAGATCCGGTTTCAGCGGCACACCGTCATGGCAATCCAGCATTGTGAATTGATGGGGGGGTCTGATCAATAAATATTGCTTCAACCTTTTAAAGGTTTTATTTATGAAAGCATCCAGGATCATATAGGGCAGGATGTAATCGTAGATCCAATACCCTTTTTGGGCCAGCTTGAATTGGGTTTTGTATTCAGCGTGGATCTCCAGCAGAACTTCGATGTCCACCGCATGCGCCAGATTCGATATCCAGTCTAAAAATTCATAGATCTCAGGTTCGATGAAAAAGCAGGAGGTGCCCGCCTTTTTAATGACATAGCCAACTGCATCCAGCCTCACCATCTTCACGTTGTTCCGGCTGAAGTGCACAAGGAAATCTTTTAGTAATTGACGGGTGAGAGGCGAGTGGACGTCCAGATCGATCTGTTCCGAGGGGGTCGTTTTTCCAAAAGTGGTCCAGACTCTTTCCACTTCGCCAGTCTGGCGGATCGGGTAATCGGAAAATGGCTCGCTCCGCCGCAGGAAGATCCTGTCGATATCCGCCTGGATGGGTTTTCCATCCGGCCAGATTTTCTCCAGGGTGATGAACAAGTCGGCATAATTGGATCTTCTGCCCAGTTCCAGGAAGTTCTGAAAAAAGGAAGACTGCGCTGAAATGTGATTCACCATCAGGTCCAGCATCAGCGGAGATTTCTCACCGATTTGACGGATGTCGGCCCAGGTGCCGAATTGCGGTTCGATTTCTGAATAGGTCAGGGGTGCAAAGCCCCGATCGCCTGAGGATGGGAAGGGCGGCAGGATGTGAATCCCACCGGTGAATAATCCGTAAAAGTACTGATCGAGAATTTGGTTCAGTTGATGTAAATCACCCCCCAGGGACCCGGGGTAGGTGATCAGCTGAACCTGATTCTTGATTTTCATACAGGCACATCCGAAACGACTTGGATGACCTCGTAATCATCATTAACAATGATGTCAGCCAAATACCTGTGTCCGGCGATGATCTTGTGTTCCATGGCCAGTATTTGCTCGGTGAATGGATCGCTGACCTCATTTCCACGCTTTCTCTTTTTGCGATCATCCAATGTTAAGAGCCAGCTTCTGGTGATGAATATGCGGGCATCGATATTTCTAAGCAGTGAAGTGTATGTGCCCTCGGCAATGATCACCTTCACACCTCGCAGGTTGACCGTCTGTGTTTCAATTGTGTTTGCATCGTAATCGATCAGCGGTTTTTTGATCTCCGATTGGCCCAAAATCGCTTCGGTCAGGTTCTCCTTCAAAAGGTCCAGATTGACTTCGATATGAGGTCCCAACCAATCAGGGTCTCTGCGCCTCTTTTCGCTGTTCAGCTTGGGCGGCAGGTGAAAATAATCATCCTGCCCAAAAATAATGGATTTGATGCCCTGTTTCAGTAGATCATTGGCAACGGCCAGGCTGATTTCTGATTTTCCACAGCCGGATTCACCTCCTACGGCAATGGTAAATATTCGATCCTTCTCCCGGATTTTATTGAGAATGAGTAGAACGATCTCATGTGCAGCTTTTTTATGATGTGCTCGCACAATGACGATATCACCTTTCATGGATACCTCGAAAACATACGGATCACTGTGAGATTGTTACCTGTCTTGAAAGTCTATAGAAATCATCCCTTGACCGCACCCTGCAGCAGCGCCGTGATGATTTGACGCTGGAACAGCACGAAGAGGATCAGGGTGGGCAGCAGGATCAACAACGTCCCGGCGCACAACAGGGGGACATTGTTCGCGTAGTGGCCTTGAAACGCTCCCAGCGCTCCAGCCATCGTTCTCTTCAATGGGTCCTCGACAAGCACCAGCGCAAGGAGTAAATGATTCCAGGTCCAGATGGACATGAGGATCCCGAGTGATGTGATCGGTGCCCGGGCAAGCGGGACATGAATTTGCCAGAAAAGGGCCCATGTTGTCGCGCCATCCACGCGGGCTGCATCTGTGATTTCACCCGGCATATTGACAAAGTGGGCGCGCATCCAGAAGACGGCAAAAGGCATATAAAGGGCAATCAGTGGCAGCACGAGCGCGAAACGGGTGTTGTACAGATGTACTGCTCGCTCCAGGATGTAGATTGGGATGATGATCCCGGGGAACGGGATTGTCATCCCGAATATGAACAGGAGAAGGAGCTTGTTCGCGCCAGAGATGCGCAGTAAGCCAATGCCGAATCCGGCCAGTGTTGAGATGATAAGCGCTGCAGGCACGATGGCGAGGACAAGGAACGTGCTCGAGGTGATCAACTCGGGCATGTGCGCCTGCTTGAAGGCCTCTAAGAAGTTACCCCATTGTGGGTCCTTCAGGTATGCGAACCCCCTGGGCAAGGTGTTCGATGGTGCCAGCGCAGTTAGGAAGATGCTGAAGAAGGGCAGGATCGTGAACGCCATCATCGCCACGAGCAGTGATCGTCCTGCAAAGAGTTCGAAACGTCCAACCCTCATAGCGCAGCCTCCCGGTTCAGGCGCTGGATCGGAAGTATGACCAAAATGACCAGAACCATGAGTATGACGGCCAGGGCAGAAGCCAGGCCCACCGACCGTTGGGTGAACGCAAGGATGTAGATCTGGAGTCCCGGAACCGCCGTTGCGTTGCCGGGTCCGCCGGCAGTCGCAACATAGACGATGTCGAAAGCGGCGAGTGCGTTGACCACCGTGACGGTCAGGCACACGCCAATCTCGTATCGGAGAAGCGGTAGTGTAATTGCTATGAACTCCTGGAGCCAGTTTGCGCCGTCGAGCCTAGCTGACTCATAGAAGGCGGGGTCGATCTTCGTCATGGCCGTTGACAACAAGACGGTGCAGAATCCCAGCAGGACCCAGATCCCGATGACGCCGACCGATGGAAGTGCCCAGTTGAAGTCGCCAAGCCAGGCACGGCTGATCGCGCCGAGACCGACTAACCTGAGGATCTGGTTGACCAAGCCCGGGAGGGCCAGCAGCCAGCCCCAGATGATTCCAGCAGCGACAAGTGCGATAACCTGGGGCAGGAATACGACGGTCTGGGCAATCGCCCCGAACCGGCCGGTACCCACGCGGTGCATCACGCTCGCGACGATCAGGCCAAGGCTCACCGGGATGAAGCTGAACCACACGACCAGCCAGAATGCGTTTGAAATCGTACCGATCAGGTTCGGGATCTGAAAGACAGACACGTAGTTTTGCATCCCCACCCAGGTCATTGGGCCGACCCCGTTCCAGCGATATAACGAGTAATGGATGGTCAACAGGATGGGCACGAGCACGAAGGTCGCGTACATGAGCAGTGCGGGTAGAACGAACAACCAGCCAACAAGGGTCTCCCGGAGGACCCGTTTATTGCGGTAAATCCTCCGGGAGGTCGTAAAAGCTGCAGGGTAATCGTTAGGTGTCATCATCGATGTTATTTTCGATCAAGAGTGAACAGGGATTATCCTGTTGGCTTCACCACTACTGTGAGAGTTCCCTTTCGTATTCTGCTTGGACAGCCTTGAGGAGGGCGGCAGCGTCTATCTCTCCGGCGACCAGCTTCTGGAGTTCGGGTGTCCAACCCTGGGCGAAGATCGAACTCGTCGCGTTGGCGATGAAGTC
>JAFGXF010000086.1 GCA_016936755.1 Anaerolineaceae bacterium
CGTTTGCTTTCGGCCAGGCTGGTGTCGAACACCTCACGGTAAATACGGATGGCCTCGATCTGTTTCCCCGAGCGGGCCAGCTCCACCATGCGTTTCAGGTCCTGGGAGCGCTGCAGGATTTTCGCAGCCGAAGGATCCCTCATATCGGTTGGAACGATCTTTGACAGCTCGGCTGGTTTCAGAACGATGGAATGACAGAACTTACACTTTATGGTGGGAACACCCGGGTTGATATCCTCGAGGGGAGCACCACATTGGGGACATTCCAGTATATTCGCCATCAATGACCTCCGCTATGTTATCTGGATCCTGAGTTGAAAGCACTGGAATTATAGTCTGAAAAGAAACAAGCTCGGCTGTCAGCATGATATCAATTCTTGCCATTGAAGTAACAAAACTGCTGCCGGGTTGTCTGGTGGTGGCTATGCTCATCCTGATTGGGATGGTAACCCTGTTGAATTGGCTTGGGCAGAAGCCATATGCGTGGAACGGATATAATGGTGATGGCGGGCAACTTCCTGCGGTTGCTGACGTACATATAGTGAAACATAAAAGATATGAGGGATAAATGATCGAACGATTCTTAAGGGCACTGCGCCTTGAAAGCCTTTTCTATCGCGAAGCAGCGGAAGATCAATCACTGGATCGGGAAAGCACCATTGTGATCATACTGGTTGCTTTGATCGCCTCACTCGGTGAATTGACCGGTAAGAGTGGATCCTGGCTGGCCTATCTTGGTACGGTTACCAACAGTATTTTATTCGGCTGGCTGCTGTGGGCAATCGTCGCCTGGTTTGTCGGGCGGAACATACTGGATGGTGAGGGCAGCCTGGGCGGCATGTTGCGGGTGCTGGCGTATGCAAGCATTCCGCGTTTGCTGGGTGTGTTTGGTGGTCTCCCATTGATTGGCTGGCTGTTCGGCCTGGTGGGGGGCATCCTGAGTCTGATCGCAGGGATTATCGCCATCCGTGAGGGTATGAAGCTGGATACTGGCGCGGCAATCATCACGGCTTTGCTTGGTGGTCTTATCTATATTGCTTTTTCAGTGTTGATCGGGATGCTATCCTTGCCGTTTACTTTATTCGGATAATGAAGTCCACAGAAAAATAAAGCGCCTTCTAATCAGAAGGTGCTTTACGATCATACGGTTATTCGCTATTTCTTCATTTGCTGGTCACGTGTGATCAGAACCTTCAAGCCTTCAACAGCCACCTTGATGGCACGATTGACATCCAATGGTGCATAACCGGTATGGTCCGGCTTACTGGGCGCTTTCTCCTTGTTGGGGTCGCCGATGATTAACATCGCACCTCCGGCGCGCTTACGATAGATGGCTGATAAAATGAATATGGCTGATGATTCCATCTCCGAGCAGACTGCCCCACCGGCTTTCCAGGCTTTCCAACGTTCCTTCAACCGGTCTTCAATTGGCATGCGCTCCGGTTCGGTTTCTCCATAGAATGAATCCTTCGATTGTGTGATGCCGCAACGGTGGGGAATACCGGATTTTTCTGCTGCTTCGCGTAATGCCAGAACAACATCCGGATTTGCAACGGCTGGAAACTCCAGCGGCAGGTATTGGCGCGTGGTGCCTTCATCACGGATGGCACCGGTTACGATTGCCACTTCGCCGGAGCGAGTGCCATCCTGGATACCACCCGCGGTCCCAACACGGATGAATGTGTCTGCACCAATGGCAATCAATTCTTCCACGGCAATGGCCGTTGAGGGGCAGCCGATACCTGTCGAGCAAACGCTTGCTTTTTCTCCCAGCAGGGTGCCGGTGTAGATTACATATTCGCGATGGCGTGAGATGAATTTGGGATTATCAAAATAGGCGGCGATCTTTTCACAGCGCTCAGGATCCCCGGGCAGCAGTACATAGCGTCCGATGTCACCCTTTTTTGCCTGAATGTGATATTGCAGTTTATCTTTCGGCGGCATGCTTTTCCTCTCTCAATGGATTGGGAGAACTATACTATCACGGAGTATGGGGTGCGTCAATTCAGCTCAATGCTGTCGTCTTTCCTTGTCAAACTGATACGATATGCCTGTGCCATGCGGAATTCATCAGTGCAGATTTTGGGTACGCCAATGGCGGTCATGAAAGCCAGCGAGTCCACGTCATTTACATCCCAGGCATGGGTTTCAATACCCTTGCCTTTTAAGGTTGCAACCATCTCTGCTGACACCTGGGTCGGGTGAAGATGCACAGCCCGGGCACGAGCCAGCCTGGAGAGATGCAATGCTTCATGCAGGATAACCTCCTGCCCCTTCCAGATTTCCGTGCGCGGATATAACAGATCAACCGTGATACCCGGGCAAACATCCCGAATGGCCAACAGCAGTGCGGGTTCGTACGAGGTAATTTCGAATGAACCCCATAAATGCTTATACCGGTTGAGAATCTGGCCGATCAATTGCGGGGCTTCGGGCTCGGGACCTTTGATCTCGATTTCCAGGCCGATCCGGCCAGCGATCGTTTCCAGTATCTCTTCCAGTGTGGAAATTCGACCCGTTGGAATGGAACGATCCCGGTCACAGAAGACTTCCATTTTCTGTAATTCTTTGAGGGAATGGTTAAAAATAACCCCCTGTGCGGTTGTGATTTTCTCCAGGTAGTAATAATGGTACACAACCGGGACCTGGTCGGCAGTCAGGCGGATATCCATTTCGACAGCATCCGCCCCCAGCTCGATGGCGAGTTCGTAGGAAGCGATCGTGTTTTCAGGCGCTTCGCTGGGAATACCACGATGGGCAACGATTTCAAATGGCTCCAGGGTTGACCTCCGATTTAAAATAAATATACCCGCAGAAGTATCACCAGTCCCATGAAGATCACCATGGCCAGGCTGTGGGGCATTACGGCTCGCAGGATGGCGTGTTCACTGCCTTTCTGGTCCGCTGCCGTGGCAGTGATGGTGATACTCTGCGGTGAGATCAATTTGCCGGCTAAACCACCGCTGGGATTCGCAGCCACCATCACAGCCGGATCAATACCGATCGATGAGGAACTGATTACCTGGAGGTTTCCGAACAGGACATTCGATGACGTGATTGAGCCGGTGGAGAGCACACCCAGCCAGCCGAGCAATGCTCCGAAGAAGGGGTATAACATGCCGGTATGGGCGAATGCCAGTCCGAGAGTCGCATCCAGCCCCGAGTAGCGTGTTATGAAACCAAGTGCCACCAGCAGGCAGATGGTCAACAAGGAGGTTGATGAACGGCCCAGGGTTGCACCATAGGCGCGCAGCATTTCTACCGGTTTGTATCCCAGTAATAAACCAGACAATATGGCCGAGAAAAATACACCTGTACCGATGCTGGACAACCAGTTGAAAGAGAATACCGCCGCCATCGGCTGGGAAGCTGTGCTGATCGGTGGCATGCGTATTACAGCACCATCCAGGTTTGGGATGGTGAATAGATAACTGGCCTTATCGAGTAAATCCTTCACTGCAGGGATGCTCCAGGTGATCACCACCGCGCTCAGGATGATCCAGGGAAGCCAGGCACAGCGCAACTCCTTGCGGCTTATGGTAGCATTTGCAGCTGAGGTGGTCGTGGGGGCATATGGTTGGTAGGGTTCCCTGGGTTTCCAAAATCGCAGCAGCAGAATCAAGCAGAGAAATGTTACAGCAGCAGCCAATAGGGTCGCCAGCCAGGGCCCATGCCAGAGGGCAAATGCTGTCTGGGTGATGGTGTAACTCAACCCGGTGACCAGGATGGCTGGCCAGACCGCCAACATGCGTCGGAATCCGGAAAAGGTCCAAATCAGCCAGATTGCCAGTATCAGGCTGAGGGGAATGAGCTGCAAGCCGGCCTCATGACTGATATCCAGCAGGTCGATTCCGGAGACGCCCTGCAGGGCGATCATACCTGTGCCAATCGACCCAAAAACAACGCAGACACTGTTGGCGATCAGGGATAAGACGGCCGCCATCATACATGGGAAGCCCAACCCGATCAGAATGACCGTGGTGACCGCTACGGGGGTTCCAAAACCGGAAGCGCCCTCGAAAAAGGAACCCAGACACATGGTCACCAGCAGTACCTGCAGGCGCTGGTCCGTTGTTATGCGGCCCAGGCTGGTTTGCAGGACTGTAAAAAGACCTTTGCCTTCCACCAGCCGGAACAGGAAAAGGATATTTAAAATGATCCAGCCAATGGGCAGAAATCCGTATGCTGCCCCGTAACCGGCACTGGTGAAAGCCAGGCTGGCCGGCATGCCATAAACAACCATGGCGATAACCAGTGCAGCAGCTAAACCCAACCCGGCTGCGACAGCCGACTTGAGTTTGAATATCAGCATACCCCCCAGCAGTATAACCAAAGGCAGGGCTGCAACCAGCGTTGAAAGCAGGATGTTTCCAAAGGGATCATAGACTTGTAAAAAACTCATTTATATTCCTCTGCTGGTTTGTGATAAAGTAGCATAAAGCCAAGGTAAATACCCAGGAACATTTCTGATCCGGATGACGCGCCATGCAGCAACATATTTTCCAGGCCGGTTTCCAGGCTCTCAACCCCCTCCGGGTGCATCAGTAGGCGAGTGATAGTATGGATCTTTTCTGAAAACGCCCCCTTTACCGCGTGATTGAGAACTGTCAGGCTGAGAAGTGAGGTGACATCCTGATCAAGCTGACTGATTAGCGTATCAACCAGCAGATGCAGCAGGCGGTCTGCTGTTGGATGACTGGATCGCGTCAATGCAGCCAGCAAACCAACCAGCAGGTCATCACCCGAGGGAGTTCCGCCGATGCCATATCCAAGTAACCGGCCGGTCTCTTCGGTCAGGCTTGGTCGATCCATCTGATTGAGGGCCGTGAGCAGTCTTGAGATGATCGGCGATGCCAGGCGGGCATAGCGCAGGTCGGGTGTCTCATCGATCTCAAACAGCCCGGCCAGCAGGCGGCGTGGATTTTCCAGCAAAGGCACCAGACCGATACGATTCGCCCGTTGAAATACATGACTGGCAGACCAGTCAAGTAAATCCAGGAACCCCCGGGTGTCTTTTGGATCATCGAGCGGATCCATATGCGGATCCCAGATCGCACTGTTTGAATAAACAAAGTAATCTTCGATGTTCTCGATGCGGATGCTAGAGCCATTTGCCTGGTACACTTTTAGCCCGGTGGAGATATTCAGCGAAAGAAAATCATCCAACTGGTCATCCCCAACCATGAGTGCATATGGCAGCCGACCGGCGGATGTGAAGGTCAATGCGATGATACGGGGTATGCCATTCAGCTGGATATTGACCGCACGATCAAAGACGCTGTGAACGACCCCAAGTGGATTGGCAACAGCAAGTTCATCCCGAATGGTGCTGCTCACTGAGTCAATGTTGATTTGCATCGAGGTTATTTCTCAATCAGGGGAAGAAAAAATCGGTCACCAACCGGGAGCTCATAGGCACCGATGTCACAGCCACTTCCTTGAGGTCTGAAACGACCGAGGTAATCCATCGCCGGGCAACTCAACTGTCTGGCGGCATCCAATAACGGGCTGCCTTCCACTGGTTGGGGCGAAAAAGCGTTGATATCTGTAGAGACAACTAATGGATCAATCTCACAAATCGATTCCCTTCCAGGGCATACAGTATCTTTAACACCATAAATCGATGAAAAATTGATTTCAAAGATCTCGTCAGGTAGATCCTCAGACCATGCCAGGCAGCTGCGCATCGAAGGATCGGTGAACCTGGTTTGACCGATGAACAGATTGTTCTGCAGGATGACGCGTTCAGTGCCCTCGCAAATCACGCCACGGGCACACTGCGCAAAGATCAGGCAATCGCCTTCGCCAGTCAGGCTCGAATTGGTCACCTTGACTCTTTTTCCACGCCACAGATCGAATGAAAGTGCATTGCCCTCTGCGCGGCAATTCATGACCGCGTTTTCCATGAGACCATCCCCGTCATAATCACCACTGGCTGTAAAAGGCTTACCATTGAAGAATGCACAGTTGCCAACCACGATGGTGTTTTCAATTTCTGCGGACCCGCTGACCTTGATCTGATTGCCGGCATTGCCTTCAGCTCGGCAGCGGCGGATCTCAATTAAGGCATCATTGGATGCGTTGAGCAGGTCAAGACCGTCTGATGTGTTATGGAGAAATGTTGAATCCTCGATGATCCAATGGCCGGCTGTTACCCCGGTACTCACCCCATCACCATATCCACCGGCCGGTTGAGCCCAGCAACCAGTGGGTTGTTCTTCCGGGTAACTCTCCACACAACC
>JAFGXF010000014.1 GCA_016936755.1 Anaerolineaceae bacterium
CCTTTTTTGGTTTTCCACCTCTAAGGATGACCCCGATGTGCCTTTTTGTCTAGTCTCTCTGTCTCACATGTATCTGAACTAGTTCAGACCATGCTTCCTTGTTGAGCCTGATGTTGAGCCTGCCTCCGTGTATGATATGGTTGCTTCCTGCCTGAAGGATGGCTCTATTGACGTCCCTTTTGCCAACCCGTTCTAAGTGCTATAATTCCCTTCAGGCAATTTCCTTGGGGGCTGGAGCAAACCCCATTGAAACCCGCCTTAAACAACCGGTACATCACTGCGATGAACGAGCCAATCAGGGTTTTCCCAGGCGACCAGTTCCCTCTACTGCCGGATATGATTTCCAGTGAAGCCAATATGGAGCCGGCTCTTGATAAGGTTATCTACCGTTATCTGCTTCAGCCCATCGGCCATTTCCACTTCATCAGTCATAATATCGTTTCCCTGACTGGCCATACTCAGGCTGAGTTTTATAAAACCCCCAATTTATGGATACAATGCCTGCATCCGGATGATCAGCCTGCTCAACTGCAGGTTCTGAACGGCCGCCTGGATATTAATGGCAAGCGCATGCGGCTTCACAAGCCTGGTTATGGCTATATCTGGCTTGAACAGAAGGTGACCATCCATACAGATGATGACGGCCGGCCGTTGGCTGTTGAAGGTGAATGTCTGATCCAGGATGAGGATCATGTCAAACGGATGAGCAGCGATCTCTCCAATCCGGGCATCACCCATTTGCTGGATATGGCTCCCGTTGCGATCAGCATCACCAGTGTTGAAAGCAGCCAGATCCTGTTTGCCAACAAGGTCATGTTGAAATTCTTGAAATACCCATTGCGCGAGCTGCTTGAGATGCAGGCCAGTGAACTGCCGATCTGGGCTGCGAGCGATGACCGGGATGCCTACCAGGCTTTGAAGATGTCACACAGAGATACTGAGCCGGTCCCGATCAACTTCAGGGACAGAGACGGATCGATTAAAAGCGGCCTGGTATCCTTACAACTTGTACCCTTCCAATCCCAGACCTGTTTCATGACCATCATTTCAGATATTACAGAACAAGATCAGGCCACCACCAAACTCAAACATGAATATGAAACCCTCTCACGGTTGATCGAGAACTCGCCGCTATCGATCAATGTAAGTGATGTTAAAGGAAATACGGTCCTTTGGAATCGCCGTTCTGAGCAGATTTTCGGTTGGACCGCTGAAGAAGTGTTGGGCAAACGCATGCCTTTCGTTGAAGATTACGGTGATGAAGCGTACGCGAGATTCTGGGACAGTATCCGCCACAATGATTCCTGGACCGGTACAGATGTCAGGTTGAAATGCAAGGATGGGTCGACCATCGTCCGCTGCATGTATAACTCTCCTGTTTTTGATCAGGATCAAGAGATGATCGGCATCCTCGGCATTCTTGCGGATTCAACGGAATCGGGTAAGGCGCATATCATGCAGCGTGCCATGTACCGAATGGCCAGTGCAACCCAGGAAATCAAAGATCTGAACGCTTTATATCGATCGATCCATCGAACTTTATCTACATTGATGCCCGCGGATAATTTCTTCATCGCGCTGTTTGACAGCGAACAGGATCTGGTCAGCTATCCCTATTATCAGGATGAGTTCGATCCACCACCGGTCCCAACCAAACGCGAGCATGGATTAACAGAAATGGTCATCCGTACCGGTCAGGCACTGCTGGTCGACCCGCCTGAATTTGAGAAATTATTGAAGAAAGGTGAAGTTGAAAGTGTGGGCTCGCCTTCCATCGACTGGCTGGGTGTGCCACTGAAGATAAAGGAGCGGACATTCGGGGCGATCGCTGTGCAAAGCTATCACGAGGATGTCCGATTCAGCGAAGAACACAAGGAGCTGTTGGAATTCGTTTCGGGCCAGGTCGCCATGGCGATCGATAAGCTGCGCAGTGAGAAACTCCTCCGAATCAATGAAAATCGCTATCGCGGCATTGTCGAAGATCAGACTGAGTTGATCTGTCGCTACCTCCAGAATGGCAGGTTGACCTTTGCCAACCAGGCATTCTGTGACTTCTTTGACATGGAACATCAGCAAATGCTTGAAAACTCGGTCTTCTCCCTGTTCCCGGATACCTCGTTTAAACATTGGTCGAAGAAGGTCCCCAAAAAGGACACGGGTCTTTCATTTGGGACATTTGAAAATAAACATATAACCCGGGATGGTAACCAGCATTGGCTGCAATGGAAAACGCGCGGGATATATTCGGAAGATGGGACACTGGTGGAGATCCAATCTGTTGGGCGGGATATCACCGAACAGGAAATGCGCCATCGTGAGATGGCGTTGATCGCCAAAATCACCAGCGATACCCGCTTCTCTCACTCAGCTGAACAGTCGCTGGAATATATTCTCGACAAGATCAGCGAATCGGTGCCAACCGATGCCTTGGCATTCTCCATGTATAAAATGAACGGTGAAGGCATGACGTTGGATCATGTGCGCGGAATTTGGGAACACGCAAAAGGACAAGATGTTCCTTTGAGTCAAACCTCCATTAATAGTATTTTCAAGGCAAGTGGTTATTATCTCAATAACAAACTTCATCCCAGTCCCAAGCAGGCGCATTATGAGCTGATCAAGGATCTCCGTGCTGTTGCTGGTATTCCATTGATCGCAGAAGAGATACCGATTGGCATGTTGTGGATCGGTAAAAAGACACCCATTACGAACGATGAGGTTCGTTTAATTCAATCGGTCGGGAACATCACGGCCAATGGACTTCACCGGGTCGTGCTCTTTGAGAAAACTCAGGAGCGATTGCGACGATTAACTACATTGAAGACCATCGACCTGGCCATCACATCGACTGTCGATCTGAAAGTGATCCTGGATATCCTGATGGATCAGATCGTCAGCCAGTTGAGCGTGGATGCGGCATCGATATGGCTGTATGACCCGCTCACCCAGCTGCTCGAATACCGGGCTGGCCGGGGATTTCAAAACTCGCATTTTAAGAACTATCGCCTGAGGTTGGGAGAAAGCCACGCCGGGAAGGTGGCGTTGGAACGCAAGCGGGAGATCGTATTAAACCTGGATGAGATCAGTGACTCGATGACCGAGTTCTACAGGAAACTCGGAGAACAATTCTCTTCTTTTGTTGCGATCCCGCTAATCGCCAAGGGGCAGGTCAAAGGCGTTCTGGAATTATTCACCAAGCACCACCTGCAGACTGACGTCGAGTGGTTTGAGTTCCTCGACTCGCTGGGCAGCCAGGCTGCCATTGCGTTGGATAACGCCACCATGTTTGACCGGTTGCAACGTTCCAATATTGAGTTGAGTATGGCTTATGATGCCACCATCGATGGCTGGGCGCGTGCCCTGGAAATGCGTGACCAGGAAACGATCGGCCATACCCGGCGTGTGGCAGATCTGACCGTTGGGTTGGTGAAGATAGTAAATGATCCCAACCTGGATGTCGAGTCGGTACGGCGCGGGGTCATGCTGCATGACATTGGCAAGATGGGCATCCCGGATAAGATTCTATTAAAGAAGGGGCACCTGAGTGCTGATGAATGGAAGACCATGCGCATGCATCCAACTTACGCTTATGATATGCTGCACTCGGTGCCCAACCTGAGAGCCCTGGTGGATATTCCCTATTGCCACCATGAGCGCTGGGATGGCACCGGTTACCCGCGCGGACTGAAGGGCGAGGAGATTCCCCTAGCAGCCAGGATCTTTACTATCGTGGACGTGTGGGATGCGATCCGCTCAGACCGGCCCTACCGGCCAGCCTGGAAGGAAAAGCGTTCGATCGAATACATGCTTTCTGAAAGCGGGAAGCAATTCGATCCAAAACTGGTTGCTCTTTTCATCGACAACCTGCCGGGCCTGATTAAACCGGATACCGGTTATCCCAAGACCTGACTGTTTGTCGAACGATTTCCTGCGACCGTGCGATTATAACTTTGGCAGTTCAATGACCTGTTGGTTTTGGTATTTACCCTTTTTGTCTGCATAAGATACCAGGCATTCCTCATCCGCTTCAAAGAACAAAACCTGGGCAATACCTTCATTGGCATATATCTTGGCTGGCAGTGGGGTGGTGTTGGAGATCTCAAGCGTAACATAGCCATGCCATTCCGGCTCAAATGGGGTAACGTTGACGATGATGCCGCAGCGGGCATAGGTGCTCTTGCCCAGGCAGATGGTCAACACCCCACGCGGAATGCGCAGGTATTCCACTGTGCGTGCCAGGGCGAAGGAATTGGGTGGGATGATGCACACATCGCCTTTGTAATCGACCATGGAACGCGCATCGAATTTCTTGGGATCCACAATGGCCGAATACACATTGGTGAATATCTTGAACTCGTCCGCCACGCGGATGTCGTATCCGTAGGAAGACACCCCGTAGGAAATGACCCCCTCGCGCACCTGACCCGGCGCAAAGGGTTCGATCATGTTGTGTTCAGTTGCCATTTTGGTGATCCAGTGGTCGGGTTTAAGTCCCATGTTGAGTCTCCTGTTTTGGTGTCTTTATTTCATTGAAATGAATAGATAGGTTGCCATATCTGGCGCAACTTCCACCCATTTTGAATAATATGCTCCATTGGCAGTGAACGCCACGCGATACCAACCCGGTTGAAGGCTGCTGATCGCGAAGTTCTCCCGATATGCGTGATCGGAATTCACCCTATCATCAAAATAAGTGGGCAGGAGGATTTTTCCATTCACAGTACCCCCTTCGATCTGGCTGTATTCCAGGTGGATGCTGGTGACACGTAATGGATCGAGATTGGCATTTTGAATCCTGCCCACCAGTGCCCCATAGGTTGGACCTTCGGGATCCGGTGAAAGGGTCAGCCACAATTCAGGGTTAATGACCGAATCATAGGTGTTTTCTTCTCGGCGCACCTCAAAATGCAGGTGCGATCCGACCGCTGAACCACTGCGGCCGACCTTGCCGATCGTTTGCCCGCTGACGACATCATCACCGTTCATCACTCCAACCTCAGAAAGATGGGCATATACTGTAAAATACGGTTCTCCAAACCCTTCCAGGTGGTGTTCGATCACAACCACGTTGCCGTAAAAGTAGGTCCTTAATCCCAGCATGACCAGGGAATCATCCCCCGCAAATACCACGACACCATCTGCAGCCGCCAGCACGGGTGTACCGCTTGGGTTGGCGAACTCCACCCCGTGGTGGATCTCGCGCAAACCCTGCTGGGTCGTGCCAAAACGGTATGTATGGTCCACCTGTTGGTTATAGCCTGCCGGGATGGGATTCTGCAGCAGGAAATGACCAGGAAGTAAACACGGATGATCGGAACATCCGGAATAATCATCAGATGGCATAAGATCAGGGTTCTGCTTGTATGGCTGCAGGGTGACGGTTGAGATTGGGGAGGGTTCAATTCTCGGTGTCAGGTCACTGGCTGGTTCCAGGCTGGTGTTCGGCGTTGCGATCGCCTGGGTTGAAGGTGTATCAGTGATGAGGATGGGCGGGACTGCCTGGCACCCGGCAATTAAACCGCTGATTAACAGAAACAACAAAGTGGAGCAGAGATGTTTCATATGGAATTACAGTTGCAGCCCACCCCGACTGGTGAGGGTTTCCCGCATGCGTGAGATCAATTGATCGGCATACTGCTCAATATGGATTATTTCATCTTTCATCATTTTAGTTTTGGGATCATCCGGCATTCCCAGCAGGTTGATGCGCACGTTGTACCCGGCGCCGGTCAGGCCGGCGCGCGCCAGGGCTGAAGCGCTGCCCGCATCCGAAATGGCATTCAGGTTGCCCAACTCGGCTGCTTCGACTGCGAGCTTTAAAACCGACAAGGCCTTGCGGGCCACTTCCAGCGGTACCTGGGCTGCGTTGAGCGTGGCCGCGTGAATGGCTGTTTCCCGTGTTGCCTTTTCATCATCACTTTCCTTGGGCAGTCTCATGGCTGCCATGAGCTGCTCGAAGGCAGCCGCGTCCCGGTCGACATCCGCGTTCAATTCCCACCGCAGCCGGTCAGCCTCATCCCGCAGCGCTTCCATCTGCTTCTCAACCCCGGCGTACTTCTTCTTGCCGAGCGTCAGGCGCGCCACCATCGCGATCAGCGCGGCTGCCTGGGCGATGGCGTAGGCTGCCGCCGACCCGCCGCCCGGGGTGGGTGTCGCTGCTGCCAGTTCGTTCAGGAAGACCTCGCGCGGATTTTCTGCCGGGCTACCTCCGGAAGCCAGCTGGCTCTCCAGGATCTGGTGGCTTTCGAAATCGTCCAATTGCAGGTACCAGATGGCGGCATGGATCATGGCTTCCTGGGGTACCAGCCCGACCAGTTCGCAGTGGTGGATCTCGACGCCGTAGCGGGCGGCCTCACGCCGTACCAGCTCAACCGCCTGCGGGATGGGGGTGCCCAGGTAATTGGTCAGGTTCATCGAGACCTGTGCGCGCCCGTCGACCAATACACCCATGCCCTTGACGTAGCGCAGGCCGCCGCTCGAAAAGCGCACGGTCCTGGCGATCTTCCTGGCGATCGAGACGTCATCCGTGGTCAGGTAGACGTTGTAGGCGATCAGCGGGAAGCGCGCCCCGATCACGGTTGCGCCGGCTTTGGGAAGCTTGGCTGGGCCGAAGTCCGGTTTGCGATCGGGATCCTTTTCGATCTCGGTTTTCAAGCCTTCATACTGCCCGCGCCGGATGTTTTCCAGGTTCTGCCGCTCAGGGCGTGCTGCTGCCTCTTCATATAAATACACTGGGATACCCAATTCGTCTGCGACCCGCTTGCCCAGCCGGCGGGCGATCTCCATACATTCTGCCATGCCCACTTCTGCAATCGGAACGAACGGCACCACATCGGTCGCCCCGATGCGTGGGTGCTCACCGGTGTGGGCATCCAGGTCGATCAGGCGCCCGGCAGTCTGGATGGCCTTGAAAGCGGCCTCTTCGACCGCGGTCGGTGCCCCGATGAAGGTCACTACTGTGCGGTTGTGGTCCAGGTCGGAGTGTTTATCCAGCAAAGTGATGCCATTGATAGCCGTGATGCTGGCGACGATCTCCTCGACCACCTCCGGCCGGCGGGCTTCCGAAAAATTGGGGATGCACTCGATCAGGGGATTGGGCATGCGGGCTCCATTCGATGAATTACGGTAATTATACCGAACATCCCTGCCGGAACGTGCTACAATGCGGGAGGAGGCAGCCATGTGCGGACGATTCACACTTACGCTCGACCCCGGGGATCTGCAGGATGAACTCAATTTCGATATCAGCTCAGTCGATCTATTACCGCGCTACAATATCGCCCCCTCCCAACCGGTGGCGGCGGTACGGGACGGGGTTGCACGCAAGGTGGAACTGTTCCAGTGGGGGTTGGTCCCGTACTGGGCCAAGGATGTCAGCATCGGCTACAAGATGATCAATGCACGCTCGGAGACGATCAGCGAGAAACCTTCCTTTCGGGTGTCCTTCTCGCGCCGGCGTTGCCTGATCCCGGC
>JAFGXF010000087.1 GCA_016936755.1 Anaerolineaceae bacterium
AATGTGATCGTACCTGATCCTGGGCAGATGAAAGAGATACCGGTCAGGCAACGGAAAATTCTGTACTTGTTACATGGATTAAGTGATGATGCCAGTGCATGGCAGCGGTATTCTGCCATTGAAGTGTATGCGCGCCTATATGGATTGGTTGTTGTCATGCCTTCTGTTGGCCGCAGTTTTTATATCGATCAGCCTAATGGACAACAATATTTCAGCTACCTGATGGATGAGTTACCCCTTTATTTGGAAGATGTATTTGGAATCGTTCCTTGTCGTGAGAACACATTTGTTGCAGGTATATCCATGGGTGGATATGGGGCTTTTAAAGCGGCATTATTACATCCTGAACGATTCTTTGCTGCTGCAAGTCTCTCTGGTGTATTATCACTTTCAATACTATCCGCAATTCCTAAGGGTTCAGACCATGGTGATTTTACTCACTTGTTTGGAGATCTGGACAAGCTTCCAGGCAGCCAGCATGACCCTGCCGTATGGCTACAGTCGGCAATTGATAATAAGGTCAAACTCCCCCGATTGTTTATTGCATGTGGCAAACAAGACGACTTGTATCCATTGAACATACAGGTTGTTCAATATTGTAAGTCGCTGGGTATCGAAATTGATTTTCACGAGGAAGATGGCAAGCATGATTGGCTCTTCTGGGACAAGCAAATTCGTCTGCTTTTATCCAAATTATTGATCCCTGAATAATTAATGAGGAATTATTCATATGCAGGATAAGTTGAACTTGGAAATCCATATTGATCCATCGCAACAGGGTTCTTACTTCACGCTGCCATTCAAAGTACCAGAGAACATCTCCCGTTTGTCAATAGCATATGAATACTCACGCCGTCCAGAAAAGGATATCAAGATACCTGGAGGTATGTTTACATCTCAAATGGAAGAGAATGTCGTTGACCTGGGCTTGATCAGACCTGATGGCTCTCAAGCAGGGGTCTCCGGCTCAGATAAATTGGAAATCTCAATCAGCGATACCTTCTCTACTCAGGGATACCAATCAGGCCCGATAACTCCAGGAGAGTGGAATATCCTGGTTGGTGCATATAAGATCTGCAAACAGGGTGTGACTGTCAGGTATACCATTTTATTAGATCACAAACAGATGATCTTATTAAAAGGTGATTTACATGTTCATTCACTGGCATCAGATGGCATTCACTCGCTCGAGGAATTGGCAATAAAAGCAAAACGCAATGGTTTACAGTTTTTAGCGATCACGGACCATAATCAAATGGTGTCATCGGTTGAGATGCCTCGTGTTCCAGGCGTCACCCTGATTCCAGGTATTGAATGGACACATTATCAAGGGCATGCAAATTTTCTGGGTATTGATAAACCCTACGACGAGCCATTTGTCACCAATACTTTGGAAGAAGCACAAAAACGCTTTAATTCTGCTCGCCAACGTGGTGCATTGATCACGATCAATCACCCGTTTGAAGAGATCGCCAGTTTCCGATTTGATCTCGATCAATTACCATATGATTGTATTGAGATTTGGAACGGTCCCATGCGAGTGTCGAACATAAAAGCCATTGGCTTATGGCAAAAGTTATTGGTTTCTGGAAGGAAGATCCCATTCTGTGCCGGCAGTGATTACCATCGTGATACTCCTTTTATCTTTTTAGGCGGTCCAACCATGTGTGTGACTGCAATTTCTGATAGCGTGAGCGATATTCTGGATGGAATCCGTAATGGACACGCTTATGCCACTTTTGCACCAAATGGTCCGATGATTGAGCTAAATGCTGGTCATGCAATCATGGGAGATAGTGTGCCATGGAATGAAAACAGTGAAATAACGATTAAGGCAGAGGGCTTGTTATCTGGAGACGTATTGCAGCTTATAACAGGAACAAACAGTGAAACGCTATATCAAGTTCCAATGGATGGAAAACTGACTATGAATTATAAAATAGCTGAATCTGGTTTTGCCCGGGTGGAACTATTACGTTCCTTTCTCCCCGGGTTACCCATGCTGCCTGCCCTGTTATCCAATCCGATATATTTTGATTGAACCTGAATATAACTTTCGACCAGTTTTCTCAACCTGCATAACGCTAATGGTTGTAATGTGTAAATCTCATCGACGGTAACCATGCAATTGATGATGTTTCCTTCAAATTGAATTAATGCTTTTTGGAGAGTCTAGGGTGAATAAACAGGCAGGTCGAGAACGACATATTCTTCGAAGGATAATTCCAGCACCCGATAAGAAAACACTGCCTGTGGTGGGATTGTTGAAGGGTCTTCTCCACAACAGGGTCCCAGGTGGAAGATTCCACCATCCGGATTCTGAAACCGAACATCAAAGATAAATATATTGCCAGTTAATCCCACCAGCTCCAAATCGTATATGGGCAAACAGTTAAAACCATTTCTCTGACAGGCTGCTTCCCATAATGCTGTATGATCCTCTGTGGATAATGCGGGATTCATGTCAATGAGTATTTCATAGCTTCACCCATATTGTTGATCAGCCTTTTGGTAGTCCCGTGTACTCAAATTCTGGAAATAATCCAACAAGGCTTGCGCTGCACGATCGGTTTTCTCCTGACTTGAAACACATGCAGTCATGCAAGTGAGAACCAGGATTAGCAGACAACCGATGCTTGTTTTAATGGTTGTTCCTCTCATGATGGGTCAGATATTTCACCAGATAATAATTTCGCTTTTTGCCACCCCGGAAGATTGGACTCCTCTGCTAATATTGCCTTCATTTCATAAATCTCGTCACGTAAAGCAGCTGCTTTTTCAAATTGCAGGTCGCGCGCAGCTGCTTTCATCTGATTTTCCATTTCCGTGATAATACCCTTCAATTCCTTCACCGGGGGCAACTTGCTTTTCGCTCTTGAAAGTTCCCCGTCTCGATCAGCAATCATGGTCACCCTTGAAGTGATATCGTAGATTTCCTTGATAATTGATACAGGTTCGATATGATGTTTCTGATTGTATGCTTCTTGTTTAACCCGTCTTCGATTCGTCTCGTCAATGGCTTTTCGCATGGAATCGGTTGTTTTATCTGCATAAAGGATGACTTTACCATTCAAATGACGGGCTGCCCGACCGATTGTCTGGATTAAAGCTGTTTCTGACCGCAGGAATCCTTCCTTATCTGCGTCCAGAATGGCCACCAATGATACTTCCGGTAGATCCAACCCTTCGCGCAGCAAGTTGATGCCAACAACAACATCATAGATACCTTTACGGAAATCACGCAGGATTCCCACACGTTCCAGTGTCTCCACTTCACTATGCAGATAATGCACTTTAATTCCAAGATCTTTAAGGTAGGTGGAAAGATCCTCTGCCATTCGTTTTGTCAGCGTTGTTACCAAAATCCTTTCACCCACATCCACACGCATGCGGATCTCACCGATCAGATCATCGATCTGACCGGTTGTTTTACGGATCACAACTTCCGGGTCAAGCAGGCCGGTTGGACGAATGATTTGATCTACCACCTGTTCGGCACGCTTCAATTCATATGGTCCGGGAGTGGCAGATGTATATATCGTTTGCCCCATATGCTGTTCAAACTCATCAAACATGAGTGGCCTGTTATCTAAAGCGGAAGGTAAGCGAAAACCATATTCCACCAGCACCCCTTTCCGTGATTGATCGCCATTATACATGCCGCGTATCTGTGGAACTGTCATATGTGATTCATCCAGAATGAGGAGGTAATCACTTGGCAGGTAATCGATTAAAGTCCACGGTGGTGATCCAGGTGGGCGACGATCCAGATGACGTGAATAATTTTCAATACCGGCACAATAACCAATTTCACGCAGCATCTCCAGATCATAGCGAGTACGCTGTTCCAAGCGCTGAGCTTCAACCAGTTGTTCGTTTTGCCGGAAGTAAGCAATTCGCTCATCCAATTCAGATTGAATGGCCTCTATGGAAATGGGTAAACTGTCTTCGCGAGCTATGTAATGCTTTGCTGGAAAGATGGTAATCTCGGGTATTTCGGTAAGTTCACCAGTCAGTGGATTGAGACTGGCAATACTTTCCACCTCATCACCAAAAAACATGATCCGATAGATCAATCGGTCCTCATAAGCAGGCATCACTTCAAGTGTATCTCCCCTGACACGGAAAGTGCCTGGTTTCAGTTCCAAATCATTCCTCTGGTATTGAATTTCCACCAGTTTCCGTAGTAAAGCATTACGTCGTGTTATAGCACCTTTAACCAAAGAAACCATGGCCTGGCTATATACTTCTGGATTGCCCAGCCCGTAGATGCAGGATACCGAGGCAATAATGATCACATCGCGACGTGACATCAGGGCGGTGGTAGCCGCCAGTCTCAGCCTGTCTATTTCTTCATTAATGTCAGTTTCCTTTTCGATGTACAAGTCATGCTTCGGAACGTATGCTTCTGGCTGGTAGTAGTCATAATATGACACAAAATACTCGACAGCATTCTCCGGGAAGAATTCTTTGAACTCTGCATAAAGTTGAGCCGCGAGTGTTTTATTATGTGCCATGATCAGCGCTGGTCTTTGAACCTTCTGGATGATATTGGCAATTGTAAAGGTCTTGCCAGTGCCGGTGGCACCAAGCAATACCTGATGTTTCATCCCGGAATTAATACCTGTTATCAACTTCTGAATCGCTTCAGGTTGATCACCAGTCGGTTGATAGGGTGCGTTTAGTATAAAATCCATATGATTGATTTTACCAATTCATAAGCGATAATCGAAAATGGGCAAGAGGGAACCCTGTCGATTCACCCTTGTTTGTACATATACCTGCTTCAGATATTCATCTCCGAAGGAATAGATATGCTAATGATGAGTTTTAGATAACACCATTTAAGTATGTGGATGAAATCATATCACAACCCACATTTGCTGATGTTATTCCCTGTCAAGCGACATGATCTGTTGAAGCGCAGAAATTAACTCTGATTTCCAGGTGTCACCAAGACCTTTATACAACCAATAAGAACTCTTTCCACTTCTGATATTTTGTCCTATTCTGGGCAGCAAGTGATCTTTCGATTTGGTTGCAGTATGATTATATTTTAAAGCAAGTTGGTTACCTTCCAGGCTGATAGATGAGATCCCGGCCTTTTCAGCCAGGAGTTTTACTTGTATCTGATAGAAAAGATTACTTACTTCTTCGGGTATATCTCCAAATCGATCCTTAAATTCCAATATCATAGGTTCAAGTTCATCAACAAATTGCAGATCAGCCAGACGTCTGTATAATCTCAATCTGAGATCCTGGTCTGGTATATATGTGTCTGGAATGCCGATATTTAATGGTAAATCCACATTAACGGTCATGGGTAGTCGCTGGGTAAATAACTTGGCATCCAATCGACCCTGGAATTCGCGCTGGTGGGAAACAGCTTGAGCGAGGAGTCGCGTATACAAGTGGAATCCTACCGAAGCGATATAACCATGCTGCCTTGTTCCAAGCAATTCTCCTGCTCCGCGCATCTCAAGATCGCGCATCGCTATCGAATAACCGGATCCAAGCTGTGTATTTTCTGCTATTACTTCCAGTCTTTCCTGGCCTTCCTGAGTTGGTAGACGATTTTTATGTCTGAAGAAGTATGCATATGCCCTTTCGGCACCGCGTCCTACACGCCCCCTCAACTGGTAGAGTTGCGCAAGTCCAAATGCGTCAGCCCTGTCCACGATCAATGTGTTGGCATTTGGAATATCCAGACCCGACTCGATGATAGAAGTACACAGCAGAATATCAATATCATGATGTGTGAATCGGTGCATCATTGAAGATAGATTATCCTCATGTAATTGCCCATGGGCTATTCCAATCCTCGCTTCTGGTATAAGATACCGCAAGTGCGATTCCATGGCTGGGATGGTTTGAACTCGATTATGGACGAAGAATACCTGTCCTCCTCTTGCCAATTCCCTTAAAACCGCCTGCCGTATTAAACGCGTGGAATAAGGGCCAATATGAGTGACGATTGGTTGGCGTTCTTCGGGTGGTGTGTTGATCGTGGAAATATCCCTTACTCCTGTTAAAGCCATATACAATGTCCTTGGAATAGGCGTTGCAGTTAGTGTGAGAACGTCCACTTCCAGGCGCAGGCGTTTGAGAAATTCCTTATGCGTTACACCGAAGCGCTGTTCCTCGTCAATAATCACCAATCCCAGGTCCTTAAACTGAATATCATTGGAGAGCAAGCGGTGTGTACCGATCACGATATCCACTTCGCCAACTGCGAGTTGCAGAATGATTTCTTCCTGTTCCCGGGGAGATTTAAAGCGCGATAGCATGGCTACTTGGACAGGGAAAGCAGATAGACGTTGCAGAAAAGTTTCATAGTGTTGCTGAGCAAGCACCGTCGTGGGAACCAGTATTGCAACTTGCTTTCCATCCATCACTGCTTTAAAGGCTGCCCTGAGTGCCACTTCAGTTTTTCCATACCCGACATCTCCGCAGAGCAACCGGTCCATTGGATGTGGTTTTTCCATGTCTTGTTTGATCGCTTTTATGGCTTTCACCTGGTCATCTGTTTCGATATAGGGGAAACTGGATTCCAATTCCTGCTGCCAGGTTGAGTCGCCAGCAAATGCATATCCCTGGACAGCCTGTCTTCTGGCATACAGGTCCAGTAATTCTCTGGCGATGTTTTCAACGGCCTCGCGCACGCGATGTTTTGCTTGTGCCCACTCTGTGCCGCTTAACCTGGATGGAGATGGTTTTTGATGATCTGGACCAATATACCTTGTCAACCGGTCAGCCTGATGAATTGGGACAAATAATTGGTCGCCATCCTGATAATTAATGGTTAGATATTCAGCAGTAATGCCCTCAATCACTTTTAAAGTCATCCCGGTGAATTGTCCGATTCCATGATCCATATGGACAACCCAATCGCCTGGTTTTAAATCTGCATAGGCAGTTTCGGGTGTCTCTGAAATTGGCAGATGTTTCTGGCGTATTTTAGGGCGTTCCCATCCGAACAATTCACTGTCTGTGATCAAATGTATATAGCTGGTATCACATACTTTATATTTCCACCCTTCACTTAATCCACCTTCTAAAAAGTGTAGTCTATCTTGAGATATCCTTTCTCCGTTTACGTTTTCCTGCCAAACCTCTTTAATTCTGGCTATTTGCCGGCTTACGATCACAATAAGATCTTCAGAATTTTCATGATCACCTAAAAAACGTATGAATTGGTCCATATGCCCTGCAAATCGCGCTTCGGGAATAAAGGGCATGTCTATATCTTCTATTTGGTCCGGGCATGAGCTGGAAAGGTTTAGATGAATATGTATACCAATTGCATCCTCTACTTCAGCAGAAGTCAGATAGGGGATGGGAAAATCTTCTTCAATTAATTTCTCATGGATGCTTTCGGCACGCAGATTCACGGCCTGTTCCTCTATCTCATTCGAAACCTGACATATGAGACTCATATCATCTGTGGCGATCAGCGTCCGTTTAGGTAAATAATCCAGAAGACTGGATGGAGCAGGATGTGCCACAGGTATATAAAATTCGTCAATATTCGTTACTATCTGATCCGTTTTTTGCATCTGACCTGGGAGTATTTCCCGTGCAGGACTGATGCTGATTTCATCCAGTGTGACTATCGTGCGTTGGGTGGATGGATCGAAATTGCGGATAGTCTCAATTTGGTCGCCGAAATATTCCAACCGGGCTGGTAATTCCGAACCATGAACCCAGATATCCAATATTCCACCCCTGTGGCAAAACTGACCGGCCTCAGTTACTGAATCTGACAACTCATATCCACACGCTTGCCATGAACGTATCATGCTGGGTATCGATACAGTATTTCCGGTGGTGTAACTGCGTGTATGCTTGATAAAGTCCCTACGCGGGAGTGTACGTGTCATGACTGCCCTGATTGGAGTAATAATGAATGGATGCCTATGGATTATGCTTCCCGGTATGTGATAAGGCATTAATGCTGTTAGCGTTTCAAGCCGATCTTTTCGGGTGGATATGCCCCAACTTCCCCTCTCGTAAAACAATGGATTTGGCTCTGGAAAATAATATTGGCAATCACTGTCCAGCCAAAAGGCTAATTCACTGAGTAATAACTGAGAACGATCAGAGCGATCACTAATGAATACAACTGGACATGAAAGGTCTTGATAAAGGGCACATAATACTGGCAGCCTGGCGGATCTTGGAAGGGTTAAACAGGAAATGCCACTTTCAACCTGGATTTTAGAAAGTAGTTGTTGATAGTAATGAGAATTTTTAATTTGATCGATAACGATCATTTAATTTCGGGTAATGATTGATTGAACTGATTCATGGTTTGATCGATTCCCTGATCCATGAAAGCCAAGCAGGCTTTACACGAACGGTCAATTATTTCGTCCAGTATTTCTGCTTCCTTTTCTGTAAATCGCTGTAAAACATATGTTTCCGGATTCATTTTCCCGGGCGGCCGGTCTATCCCTATTCGCATTCTTGGAAATTGATCTGTGCCAAGCATCTGGATAACTGAATTTATCCCCTTTTGTCCACCCGAGCTGCCAGATGGACGTATCCGTATGGTTCCAAGAGGTAGGTCAATGTCATCATGTATGATCAGGACCTGATTCAGAGGAACCTTATAGTATTGCACCAAGGATGTTACAGCTTTACCTGAAAGGTTCATGTATGTTTGAGGTTTAGCAATTATTACTTTATTTGTATTACTTAAACCGTCTCCGTATAAAGTTTTATTTTTTACACGATTTATTTTGATGTTCAATATTTCAGACAGTTTATCGATACAAATAAATCCAATGTTGTGACGTGTATATCGATAATCGCGGCCGGGATTGCCTAATCCGATGAATAGGTATATTGAAGGTATAAGTAAATTATTAGCCATTATATGTAATGTCTATGCGCATTTTGTATATGAATTTTCGATCATTGATTATATGTCATTCCACCCCAATTTACCACTGCCGATCTATCTCAATACGATTCGTTTGAACTTTTCCTCGTATCGTGGTTTATGCACGCCGCCCTCGATCACATAACGTTTATTCATTCTTTTCTTCATATCTATTCCATTACCGATCTGGCTGATATGTTTTTCGAGTGCCATCAATTTTAATGGCCAGGTCTTCGTGACATCGATTACAGTGTTGGCATCCTGTGGAATACTCAACCATAGTTCTTTCACGGTATGTGCTTTCAGTCCTTTATTATATAGTTCAGGGAAAAACAACTGGTTTCCAGTTGCTGGAAAGATTGCATCAATCACTTGCTGACCGACCGATCGATGATCCGGGTGATTGATATACCCATCACGCGAAAATGTATTGGCCGGATCGCATGTGAGTACTATCTGTGGCTTAATTTTCCGTATATATTGAACGATTTCTTTTCTGGTTTCCAGATCAGCTTCAATATATCCATCCATTTTTTCCAGATATTCAACCGTTTTAACCTTTAATACATCAGCTGCAGCTCTTTGCTCTTCAACTCGTACCTGCATCAATTTATCTGGTGTCATTTCCGGATCGTTTGATCCTTTATCACCCTTTGTGAATATCAGGTAGTGGACATCATGTCCAGCTTCGGTCCATCTGGCGATTGTTGCACCACAAAAGAACTCTGGATCATCTGGATGAGCTAATATGATGAGAATGACTTGTTTCCCATCCCAGTGTTCATTAAAAGCCATTTAGATTACCCCGAAATTATCGTGATTTCACTTGCATCAAATTCACGATAACCTATCTCTGGTAATTCAACACGCACCTTGTTCCGCAATGGATAAATTTCAACTACTTTACCTTCTCCAACAGGTGTATTAACCCTTTTATTTCTTCTGGGTAATTTTTCACGTGCTTCCACGTAATGTGCATGCTCATATAAAAGACAGCAGCGAAGTCGCCCACACATACCCGTTATTTCATTCGGAGTTAAGGATACATCCTGATCTTTAGCCATTTTGATCGATATGGAGCAAAATTCGGTCAGGAACTTTGAGCAACAGCGTTTCTCCAATCCACATGCTCCCAATCCGCTGAGTACTTTGGCTGCATCTCGTGGACCGATTTGGTGATACTCGATCTGGCAGTCTCTGTGTTTCTTTTGAACATCACCCCGTAAAGTTTTAAGGTCTGCTCTGCCTTCTTCTTCATAGCTGAATGTGACGGTTATTTTTTTTCCATCAAAACTGCATTCAGATGTGATTATCTTGATTGCATTCAAATGCAACTCTTTTACTCGTTGCATACTATCCTTAAGAATTGCTGCTTCTTTTTCCTTCCAGGTCTCCCGTAACTCCAGGTCGCCGGCTGTTGCTTTTCGTCCAATACTCTTCCAATGGCCATCACCTTGTAGTTTTGATGGTTCGACAAATTCCACAACCCAGCCAATCTGGCTGCCGCGACTAGTATCCACGATGACATGATCGCCAAGGTTTAATTCCTCAACATCACTCGCATCAAAATGATATATTTTGCCGACTTCTGCAAAACGAATGCCAACTATTATTTTGCTCATAACAAAGGGAAATTATAACACCAGCGTATTATCTAACTGCCTCTACCTGTTTATTTATGCCGCTCGTAAAATGTGGTTCTATTATTATAAACATTTTATATATTATCCATTCAACTGTGCAGCGTCTGGTAATGTAAAAACCAGATGCTTGGGTTGTATTGTATGAGATTTACTGTAATAACCTCGGTATGCATGTGGCAGTAATTCTGCAATCTGATGCATGATCTCATCCGTGGTTTCCTGGCGTTCCTCTTTTGACAATCCATCCGGGTCTTGCTTCAAGAAGAATGGCGTGCCTACAGCGACATGTATCTCGGTACGCTTGAGCATTCTGATATTGTGCCAGAAATCCTCAATTCCATAAATTGCTACAGGTAATATGGGGACCTTTGCCTTTTGGGCGATAACCACGATTCCCGGATACCCCTTGTTTAATATGCCTGTTCCCGAGCGGGTTCCTTCAGGAGCTATGGCCAATATCTTTCCGTCTTTTAGAGCCTGAATCGCGCCTTGAAAAGCTTCTCGATCCACCTCACCACGTTTTATGGGAATTCCTCCCCATAAAGTAAATAACGCACCCAACAATGGGTTATCCCATGTCTCTTCTTTCGCCAAGACTGTCAATGGGCGATCCGGTAAATGCGATGCAAACAATGGTGCATCCATGAAATTTACATGGTTTACTGCCAGTATGAAAGGTCCGATTTCCGGTACTTTATTAAACTCTCCTTCAACCCTGCAGAGTATACGGATGATCACCCGCAATATATAATTGACCAGTCTTACATATATTCTTTTATTCATTCATTCTCACAGATCAAATCAATTTGCTTGTTGATGATTTTAATATCAAGTTGCTGTCCTTCCACGCATAATGTTTCACCATCCACATGGACAGGCAAGCTGCCTTCCAATGCTGTGGTCTTCAAAGTGGTGGTTTGGATCTTCCGAACCGGTTCATACTCATATTGATCCCCTTTAAGGAAGTGAGGTATCAAAGATAGTACTTTCCCTTTTGTCACCTTAGGTGTTACACACACATCAAACAAACCATCATCCGGAATACCATCCGGTGCCATCATGAATCCCCCTCCAAGCCGGCGTCCGTTCATTACGGAGATCATTAAAAATCGATCATCCAGGCTTTCTTTGTCGAAGATCGCTTTAATTCTGGGTGGTTTAAAATAAATGTAATTGGTCATCAATGCGCCCAATATGTAAGACGAAAATCCGCGTAGTGGTTTGAGCTTCACAGCCACGAATCCAACCACAGCATCAAATCCAATTCCAATACAATTACCAAAGTACCTTCCCTGTGGGTAATCTCCACCTTTTACATGGCCGATATCGATTGTTCTGCGTTTATTCTTGATAAGAGTATTCAGGCTTTTATCCAACCCGACAGGTATATTCATGCTGAAAGCAAAATCATTACCTCGCCCGACCGTCAGCATTCCCATAGCAGCTGTTCCAATTTTCTGCTGTTTAGCCTCCATCAAACCATTGATGACCTCATTGGCCGTTCCATCTCCCCCGACAGCGACAACGACAGAATATCCTTCACGTATGGCATTTTTGGTTAATTCAACAGCGTGCCACGGTTGTTTGGTTACCACCAGATCATAGGATATTTTCGATTCCTTTAATTTCTCGTGAATTTCATCAATTGATCTTGCACCAGCTCCCCTTCCGGAGATTGGGTTGACGATTACCTTGTATTTTTCCATGTGGTTGATATTAACCCTTATTAATTATTATCAGTTACTGTGTAGGATTGTATGTTTCTGCGGTTACTTGGTCAAGACATTATTAAGAACAATTTAATTATTCAACAGTTACGGATTTTGCCAGGTTTCTTGGTTGATCCACATCCAATCCCTTAAGTACTGCTATATGATATGCCAACATCTGCAGAGGGATTGCGGTGATTATTGAGGTCAACATCCATGGGGCTTCCGGTACCCATAATACCTGGTCAGCCAAACTGGCAATTTTATCATCCCCATCAGTCGCCACTGCAATAACATTTCCGCCGCGTGCTTTGGCCTGCTCCACCTGACTGATCATTTTCTCATACCAGGGATCACGAGTTACCAGTGCTATAACCGGCATTTCGCGATCGATCAGTGCAATTGGTCCGTGTTTCATTTCCCCGGCCGGGTATCCTTCAGCATGAATATATGAAATTTCCTTCAATTTTAAAGCACCTTCATATGCTATGGGCATATTGATCCCACGCCCCAGGTAAATTGCATTGCGAATATACTTAAGCTCTCGAGCAGCATTTTCAATTTGCTCTTCCCTATCCAGGCATTTTCCAACCAGATCTGGTACAAGCCTAAGTTCAGCTACCAGCTCCCTTCTTCGCTTTTCATTGATCGATCCTCTCAGGTCTGCCAGATAAATGGCCAGCATATATAGATCGACCAACGGCGCAGTGAATGCTTTCGTTGATGCCACCCCGATTTCGGGTCCGGATTGCATTGAGATATAACCATCTGCTATACGCATCGCTTGTGATCCGAGTGCATTTACAATGGACCAGAGTTTGGATCCTCTTTTCCGCCCCTCTTCCATGGCCGCCAGCGTATCTGCGGTTTCACCTGACTGGCTGATTGCAATCACCACAGTGTGCTGATCGACTATCGGCTCGCTGTATCTGAATTCCGATGCGATCTGAACCTCGGTGGGAATACGTGTAATTCTCTCTATCAGGATCTTCCCAACCATTCCAGCATGGGCTGCAGTTCCACAACCAGTGATGATGATCTTTTTTATTTCATTAGCCTGGTTTGCATCCAGTTTCAATGAATCCAGGAACACCTTCCCTTCTTCAAAATTAACCCTTCCAGCCAATGTGTCTGTTAATGAGCGTACCTGTTCGTGGATTTCTTTCTGCATAAAGTGACGATACTCGCCCTTCTCCGCTGATACTGGATCAAAAGGCAAAGTATGTTTTTCAGATTCCAGGATATCTCCATCCAATGTTGTGATTACGGCCGTGTCTTGAGTGACAATTGCCATTTGCATTGAATCCAGAAATGTCACTTCACGAGTGTGTTCAAGTATGGCGGGAATATCAGAGGCGATGAACATCTCGTTTTCACCATAACCAATAACAACCCCCCCCGCATTACCGATCCTCGCGGTAATAATCTTATTTGGTTCTCTCGCGGATAACACAACGATACCATGTGCACCTTTCAGCAATGCCAGGGATTTTTGCACTGCCAACTCAAGTGGAGTTTTATCATCGTAAAACCGTTCGATCAGGTGTACGATCGTCTCAGTATCTGTATCTGATTTAAAGTTAACGCCTTCAGCAAGAAGCTCCTCTTTTAACTCCAAATAGTTTTCAACGATGCCATTATGAACGATTACAACCTCTCCGGTTGAACCCATGTGAGGATGAGCATTCCTTGCATTGGGTACACCATGTGTCGCCCAACGAGTATGCCCGATACCGATTGTTCCAGATACGGGCGATGATATAACCATCTCCACCAGTTTTTCCAATTTACCTGCATCGCGTCGTATTTCAATCTTCCCTTTTTGAATTACTGCCAGTCCCGCTGAATCATATCCACGGTACTCCAGTTTCTTTAGACCGTTCAGAATTATTCCACTGGCATCTCGATCACCTATGTAACCGACTATTCCACACATATCTTCTCCGTATATACGAGTTCATACAATCGCTGTTCGCGATTGTTTTTCCTTGCTTCTTTTCTTTCTATGGGATTCAGTATCCGTTCCAGATGCTGGAGGGCTTCCGCTGATCTTTCGATTTTCCCGGTGTATAACCGGTTAGCCCTGTCTTGTGACAGGGAACCCTCATCCTCGTCACCTAACATATATCATACTGTCAGGCCATGCGCTTGTTCCCATATATCGCCGTATGTACCTCCTGCCTGCTCGATTATATCTTATCTAATTTGGTTCCAAGCTGTTTTAGTTTTTATTAATTTACCGGTGTTTCCATATCCTGCTTGACAATAAATCAGCAGTAAGTATGACAACATCGATGATCAGTGCAGTTCCAATAATCTCTCGTAAGAGTCCTCAGTATCCACATCGATTAAAATGCTATCATCATTCCAATCGACGAAATCCATTGGATAACGATTGAATATGATTCTGCCCCCCTCATTGCCCTTAAGTGTATACAAATCAGGGAAGACGGAATGGCTGAGTAATACCGGATTACCTCTTGACTCTCCCACACGTGGAACAATGATCATTGAATTACACTTTTTAAACCGATCCATTATTTTCTTTATCAAAGCAACCGGGATTTGTGGTTGATCACTCATCAGGAATAGGCAAGCATCAGTATCACTGGCAACTTCCTCTAACCCCCTTCTAATTGATGTGCTCTGTCCTTCTTCCCATTTTGGGTTATATGCAATGATCACTGGCAAATCTCGTATCTTTTCTTCCACTTCTTTGCTTTTGTAGCCAGTGACAACAATCAGTGGATCCAATCCGGATTCTAATGCCAGCTTGGCAACATGCCTGATCAGCGTTTCCCCCTTCCAAAGTAATGTTTGCTTTGGCACCCCAAGTCTACGAGACGCTCCTGCAGCCAATATGATTCCAGTGATTTTTCCGGCTTTTATTTTCTCTTTCGACTTGATTCCTAATTTATCCTTTTTCATGTAATTTGGATATGACCCGTTCAGGAGTGAGTGGAAATTCATCAAACCATATACCCGTGGCTGCATGAACAGCTGCAACCACTGCCGGCGTAAACGGAAGGAATGGCATTTCTCCCATTCCTCTGGCTCCTAACGGACCGATCGGATCCGCTTCTTCAAGTATTATCGAATTGATTTGTTCCGGAATATCCAATATCGTTGGTATCAGGTAGGTTGACAAAGTGGGCGTATACGTTCTTCCTTCTTTTTGAATAAAATTTTCCATTAAAGCATAACCCTGTGCCTGAACTGTAGCTCCTTCAATTTGACCCCTTACCAATAATGGATTCACTGCTTTACCGACATCGTCAACACAGATAACTTTATCTAACTTTATCTTTCCTGTCTGTGTATCTACTTCCAAATCAACCACTTGAGCTACATAACCATATGAAAAATTTGGTTGACATTTACCAGTTTGCGGATCAAATGGCGTGGTTTTTGGAGGTCGAAACTCATATTCTGCAATTGCCGGCCGCTCATTATTGATCCATTTTTTCAGTGCATTGTTCACAGCACCCACAATCGAATTTCCAGCCATGAAGGTTATACGCGATGCAGATGCACTCCCAGACTGTCCGGTGCGCGCCGTATCAGAAGCTATCAGATGTATTTTTTCCAAGGGCAAATTTAATAACTCAGCCATGAACTGGATAAATATGGTATGCGCGCCTTGTCCCACATCCGCCCCTGAGTGATACAGAATTGCATGTTCGATTGTATCCTTGCCATGCAATTCAACTTTTGCAGTACAGCTTTCCGGAGCGCCAAATGAAAATCCGACATTTTTATATGAACAGGCAAATCCAATCCCATGCTTGATAATATCAGTATTCTTTTTTGAAATTGCAGGAGCCTGCCAGCCTTTATCAGTGTTTTTCCAGCCAGCTTTTTCAGCACATTTATGAACGACTTTATCAATCGTCACACCTTTTGGCATTGGTGTGTCAACCGATAGAAGTGATCCTTCTCTAAGGAGATTCCGCATTCGGATTTCAACTGGATCCATATTTATTGCCTCTGCCAGTTTATTCACCTGGCATTCAGCAACAAACGCGCCCTGCGGCCCACCAAATCCACGAAATGCGCCATTCGGTATATTATTGGTATATACTGCATAGGAATCCACTTTGACATTGGGTATTTCATAAGGGCCGGTGCACATTAGAGTAGCGTTTCCCATTACCTTTGTTGATGTATATGCGTATGCCCCACCATCTGTAACGAGCTCAACCTCTGCCGCGGTTATTTTACCTTCATGGGTTGCGCCCCAACGGGTTTTAACAAAATATGGATGACGCTTATGGTGTCCAATAATGGATTCTTCCCGACTCCATATTGTTTTTACTGGTTTATGAATACCCATTTTCATTAAGTGCCAGGCTGCCAGCGCCAGGTCAATCTGTACCGACATATCCTCACGTCCGCCAAATGCTCCCCCAATTGCTGGATATATTACACGGATTTTGTCCGGTGGTAAATCAAGTGAATGAGCGATCTGTTCCTGATCTTCGTGTGTCCATTGTCCTGCAACCATTATTGTTACACGATCTTCCTCATCAATATATGCGATTCCTGCTTCCGGCTGCAAGAAGGCATGTTCCTGGACCGGGGTGATATATTCTCCCTCGATGATTACATCTGCTTCGTGTAACCCTTTTTCCAGGTCTCCTTTTCGAATCTGGTAATGGCAAAAAACATTGCTCTCCCGGTCGGGGTGAACCAACTTACCATGGTCATTTTTCGCTTCTCTTGCATCAGAGATGACAGGTAAATCCTGGTATTCCACGTTGATCATCTTCTTTGCCTGCTCAGTTAGACTTTCGCTCTCAGCAATGATCAATGCAACCTGATCTCCAATGAACCTCACCCTTTCTGCAAATGGTTTCTTCGAGCCTGGACCACAAAGGACTGGTTGATCGTTCATGATCAATCCATATTCATTTACCGGCACATCCTTTGCTGTGAGAACCGCAATAACGCCTGGTAGTTTTACTGCCTTTGATATGTCGATGTCTTGAATAATTGCATGTGGTCGTTCCGCGAATAATACTTTCATATACGCTTGTCCGGGTAGGTTAATATCTCCTGGATATAACGCCTGTCCAGTGACTTTATCCCGTGCGTCTGGTTTCTCTATCGATTTACCAATCATATGCTTTATTTTTGACATTTAGTCTTTATCCCTGTTTTTCCAATGTATGGGTGGTACATCATATGGCCCTTTCTCTTTCGGCGATAAAAGCGTAAAAACAATAAAGGTTATGATCATCAAAATAAAGTATAGTGTTGCACCGATAATGATCGTTAATAATAATTTCAATAAGACCAATGGATCCGGACCGGATACTATCAATTTACCTGGCACGGTAAGCCATGGATTTGATTTATTCGATTCAATAACAAGTAAAGCCCCGATATAACCCAATACTGGAATAGTCACGATCATCAATACTCCAACACCCCGCCAGATTGGATGAATATTATTATTTCGTTTTGATTTAAGTTCCTTGTTGCTTGAGTATTTTTGTGACCTGATAGAACCCATTTTTACCTCTTGATTGCTGACTCAACAGCCTCAATAATTTGATAATACCCTGTGCATCGACATAGATTCCCAGCCAGCGCTTGAACAATATCATCCTTGCCTGGCTTTTCCTTTTCCTCAAGCAGTTTTGTTGCAGACATGATCATGCCTGGAGTGCAATACCCACATTGGACAGCTCCTTTTTCAATGAAACCCAACTGTACTGCATTCAATTGAGAACCTTTCGCCAAGCCTTCAATGGTAATGATTGACGCATGATGCGCCCTCCCTGCCGGTACCAAACAACTCATGACCGCTTTCCCGTCCAGGAAGACCGTGCAAGCACCACACTCTCCTTCTGCACAGCCTTCTTTTGAGCCGGTTAAACCGGCATCTTCCCTGATTAATTGTAAGAGTGTTTTCCCACGTGAATTCATGAATTGATATGATTTTCCATTGATAATCGTCTGGATATCTTCTGTATCAGCGTTTAACCTTTCTGCTTTAGTACCGTTATCCAATAATACCGGGTTTTCTGGCACAGGTTTTTCAGCAGACTGGTCTCGTATTGCTATCAGTGATTTGCTCACACACAACTCAACCAGATATTTCCTGAAACCAGCAGATGCTCGTATATCATCAATTGGTCTTGATTCCTGTGCTGCCAATTCAGCTGCTTTCTTGATTGTCTCATCCTTTAGCTGTTTATCTTTCAAATACTCCTCTGATGCGCTGGCATGAATAATGGTGGGAGCAACTGCGCCCATCGTTATTGTTGCATCAAGAATATTTTCCCCTTCTCTGGTGATGATCACGCAGGCATTGACAACGGAGATTGCCTGAGAATTACGTAAACCATACTTATAAAAAGCGCCTTTTTGTATTTCGGTTAGTGGTTTTATGGCGATATCCACCAGCATCTCATCCGGTTCGATAACACTTTTCCGGACACCTGTATAGAAATCCTTCAATTCGATATATCTGGTACCTGCCGTGGAGCGTAATCCGATTTTTGTTTGCAATGCCATCAACGGGGTAATCGTGTCGTTGGCTGGTGATGCCGTGATCAGGTTGCCAGCCACAGTTGCCCGATTGCGTATTTGGGGTGAACCCACCTGCCAGCAGGCTTCCACCAATGGCATAGCGTATTTTCTGGCCAGATGATTAACAATGATTTGATTATGTGTAACCATCGGACCGATATGAAGAAGTGCATCATCCCCTATATATATATCATCCAATCCTTGAACCCTTGATATATCAATCAAGCAATCCACGCCAGGTCTGATTCCCCTCTCGATCTCCAGGATTAGATCCGTTCCTCCTGCTATAAGACGTGCTGATTCCTTCAAATTACTGAGTAACTCGATAATTTGATTTTGGTTAGAAGCGTTGATATGCTGCTTCCACATAATACCTCTATTCTTATATCTTTATTCCGCTGCTGTCATTTCGCAGCATGATAATTTCAGCCATAATGCTGATTGCAATCTCTTCGGGTGTCTCGGCATTCAATTCCAATCCAATCGGTGAATGCACCTTATTCAACCTTTCTTCGCAAACACCCTGTGCAATTAATTCCTTCCGGGTCATCAGCCACCTCCTCTTAGATCCAATCACACCGATGAAGGCTGCGTTTGTATCCAACAGGGGTGTGCCAGGATTGAGATCAAGGTGAATTATCTTTGAATTAATTACCAGTTTTATTTTCAATTTACTGTCCCTGGAGTGTCTTCAAGCAGCGCTTGACCAATGTTTTCGCTATCGATCTCCTGTATTCACTACTAGCAATCCGGTCGCTGGCATCGTGACAAGCACTTTTAACAGCCTCCTCAATACCTGATATATCCTGCCCGTCGAATACCATTTTCGGACACTGACCGAAACCGCCCAACGTTACTCTTGTTCTGCCGGATTTCCAATGGGAAACAGCAACACAGATAATGGGTAAATCCAGTTTTGTGCGATTGATGGCTTCAAAAGCAATATCACAGTTTCTGTTTATTAATACGGAACGCAGTAGTTTACCCGGTTTTTGAGGCGGAAAAGCCAACCACTCTCCGAGAGGTATCTCTTTCTCATCCTGATCCCATTTTGTGGTTGCATCCATGGCGAGCAAGGTTGTGATCAAAGAAGAACGCCCATCAAACTCGATTAACCGGCCACCCACGGTGGCCATGTTTCGGGTGTTTGTTGTACCCTCAAGAGTGACAGCATGTCGGATTGCAGATGGCAGGGACTGATGATTTTCCATTAATGCCAGCTTGACCATTGCCCCAATTTCGATCCAGTCTGGATTCTCATCTATTGTATTTATGGGTAAATCCTGAAGATCGACAACCTCTATTTGTTCATCTGGTTGATTCTTACAAAGCGCAGTACCACCTGCTAATGGAATGGTCGTAATATTGGATCGGCCAATTAGATCCAATGCGTCCTTAATTTTCTTGGGGCGATGATATTCAACAATCATCTTTACTCCTCAGGCGCTATCATGCCTGTGCAAATGTATCGATCAATAATTTTACATCCCCCCCGACAGGATATAGAATGGGGCATGTGCAGCCTTGCCTGACATATTCATCAACCTTCCTGCGCGCTTCTTGCGGGGTACCTGAAGCTGTTATACGATCGATCAACTCCGATGGAACCAGGTGCTTCGCTTTGATGATCTGCTCGTGAGTTGCTGGCCAGCCTAATATGGATTGTATTTGAGTTACGACTTCAGTTGTCACACCTGAAGCTTTTGCAATATGAGGTTGTTGAGCCAGATACTGGGTTAACAATTCCCTTGTTGTATCGATGGCACGATCGTGATCTTCATCAACCGAACAAACGATCAATTGTGGCCTGTCGATGTCTTCCATCCTTCTATTTCCCTTTTTCGCTCCCGCTTCCAGTAATTCAAGCGCCTTTTGGTTGTATTCTGGAGGAACACAGTAATTAAGTACAACGCCATCCGCAATTTCACCGGTCATTTCCATCATCTGGTTGCCTGTAGCGCCGATATATATTGGCACATTACGGGCTTCCTTTCTGCCATGAACCACATCCAACTCAATACCCTCCACATTAATAAAATCACTATGGTAAGTGACACGTTCCATCGCGAGTAAACGTTTCAATACGCTAACAGTGTCACGCATGGCAGCCAGTGGTCTCTTTCGATCGATACCAACATTACGCGCCAATGGATCCCACCATGCGCCAATTCCACAAATAATACGATTGGGGGCCAGGTCATCCAAAGTTAATAATGTAGATGCCAATAAACCGATATTTCTTGTCCAGTTATTAATTACGCCTGATCCAACTTTTATTCGATTGGTAACAGCGGCATAGGCTGCCATTGGCACGATCGCATCGCGAACGAGACGACTTTCTGCCTGCCAGACAGCTTCAAATCCTTTCTCCTCCGCATATCGTACATAATCCAGTCCATCACGAAGGTCATGTGCATCTTGCAGATAAAGCGCCATTCGCTGCTTCATAATTTTGTCTCCTCATATGAATTGACTGCCTGCATCGGAATGATAAAACCTTTGGTTTTCAAATACTCAATATCACCTAGTTCATCAATATCCAGGCGCAAATTCCCGGATTTTTTAACTACAACCTTGATCCCCATTTTTTCTGCCCCTTCAATGTGTTTACGCGAGGATCTGGTTCCAAATTGGTAGTGGATGCAACCTGCTGGATTAACCAGTAACACATTGGTCCCATTTTCATGTCTATCCGGTACAATCACAATTACCGGGGGATTGCTACCCAATTCCAATATTTCAGAGATATCCTTTTCGCTCATCAAAGGTAAATCAGTTGGAATGATGATTGCACGATCCTGGTTTTTATCCAGTGTATTTGTTGCCTGGCGGAGCGCTCTGTTCAATCCACTCTTCCCGGCTTCAAGAATTCCATATGCACCCATTTGTGCTGCTGCTTCCAAAACATGCTTATCCCGACTGACAACCAATATCTTATCTATGATGTCAACAGCACGTAATACACTCAATGTTCTAATAAAGCAGAATTCATTAAATTGGTACCGTTCAGTATCGTTCATGATCCCACTTAAACGGGATTTTCCTTCTTGGAATGGTTTGGTCGGGATGATTGCCCAGGTGATCATGGGATGATTGAGAGAGATTTACCAAAATTCAGTGCTTCCACAGCTAATCTCTTGCGATCATCATCATTATTCATAAGGAGATCTGTGGCATATGTGATTATACCAAATGCCTCAATCGCCTCTTTTTCATGGTTATCAACCTGATCAATAAGCATGCCTTTAATAATTCCCCGATAATGGTTTGATACAGCCTGACATGAAGGAATGATGCCAAGTTCCATATACATTTTTGATAATGGTCCTTTAACCGCGTTCCCTCCGATCAACGGTGAAACGGCTATCACGGGTTTACCCATCAATGCTTCCTTAATTGGTTGTAAGGATAGAATCGGATTTATGCTTACCCATGGATTTGAGGGACATATGACCACCAAATCACTATCATGAATTATCTTATCAATACCAGGTGCTGGAGCCGCTTCTTTCAAACCTTCAAAATGGAATCCTTTTACTTCTGGTTCACATTTTTGATGAACAAAGTACTCCTGAAAGTCCATTGATTGTCCTTGTTTTGTTAAGACCTTTGTATGGACTTGATCATCACTCATTGGAATGATATTTGCGCGTATGCCCCAACGACTGCAAAAATCCCTGGTGACCATGCTGAGAGTCTTTCCTGAATTTAATTGCTGTGTACGGACCAAGTGGGTACCAAGATCGCGGTCACCCAGAATAAACCAATCATCACCCCCCAAACGTCGAGCTTGTTCCATTGCCCTGTTCGAATCCTCATCCAGCCCCCACCCGTTGGTACGATGTGCCATCCCTGCCAGGTTATAACAGACAGTATCCAGATCCGGGCTTATGTTTAATCCGTAATATACAAAATCATCACCGATATTGACAATAACCGACAGGTGGTCAGGCTCCAGTGCCTGGTAAAGACCATGCGCCAGTTTGGCTCCGCCTACACCTCCCGCAAGAGCAACAACTTTATAATCCACTACCTGAATAGGTCCTTTTCTTTTCTTCGAATCAGTTCTTTTATACTGCCATTTCTTAATTTATATGGAAAACCTCGAACATGTATTACAGGAATCCCTTCCCCCGCCTGCCCCATCATCAATGATGCTGCAGCAGCCAATTCATCTGCTGCAGCGATTGTGGTTATACGCAAGGAATAACCAAATATATCCTTTTTACCACGCATGTCAACCAAACCTGGTAATCCAGCAACTCCAATTGAAGTGCCCACGATTCCATTGCGCCAGGCTCTGCCATGCGAGTCAATGATCAACACGCCTAATGTGCATTTATAAAATATTTCCAGTTTTTCTCTGATCTTCTGTGCTGAATGGTCCGGGTCAACTGGTAACAATAAAAACCACTCGTTACTATCCCCATTCCTGGCTTTGACATTTGAATGATCGATCCCAGCGTTGGCACATAGAAATCCCAGGCGATGCTCGACGATAATTGTTCCTGGCTTTGTCCGGATGACAGCATTGCTTTCGCTGAGTATCAACTCAACCAATCTTGGATCCTTATCGCATGATAAGGCAATTTTATGCGCCTGGGTACCCGCCACTACATCCTTCAAATTTACCAGGCGGTTCTCCGATTTGGATATGATTTTTTGAGCTATTACGAGAATATCTCCAGCTTTGATACCCAGCTGCATATTCTCCAGGGCGGTTATGATCTGTTGTGCTATATCATCACCAGGTGACACCAACGGGTACTTCTCCAATGGCGTCAGGGTTAAAGCCATGCTATTGTTTGACTCCCGTAATCTTAATGCCAGCAGATGTAACCCCATGCCTGATATTGATACCAATCAATACAGACGTTAAAGCTTCAGCAACAACCGAATTCTCCAGTGGACCGGCATCCCAGGCCGTAAAACCCATTGCTTCGACCAGTTGAATACCTATGTTTCTGGCATTCTTGGATGACCCGCAGACAAGCACATCGCAGTCCGTGACTTCATTTCTCATCAATTTTTCATAGGATATATTTTGAAATGCAGTAACAACCTCCACCTCTTCTCCCAGTACGGCTCGTGCTTCAAGACCTGCAGAGCCCTCAGGTGGCAAATTAGGGACCGTTACCTTGGGTGGCATTATTGGCACAGTCACATCGATGACCAGCTTTCCCGCCACCAACGGTTTTAACATAACCAGAGTGTCGCGATGTACACTATAAGGCACCGTAATCACAATAATATCTGCTTTTCGTGCTGCATCATCATTCACCATTCCGCTCAGCTTCAATTCTTTGTCAAGTATCAACTGGATCTCATGAACAGCAGAATTCGCCTTTTCCAGCATACGCGATCCGATGATCACTTCAAAGCCCGCATTCAACCACCCAATCGCCAAACCTTTACCTTCTTTGCCCGTCCCTCCTATAATGGCTATCTTGTTATCGGTTAGATTTTCCTTTATCATATTCACCTTACATAAACCTGGATTTATAATGATTCCAAATCTCCTCTGACAATACTTTGGCTTCTTCAGTGATGCTTTTCTCATTCATCGACACCAATTTCCTGTCTTCCATTAATACCTTTCCCGCAACGATAGTTGAACGAATCATGCTCTCATTGAATCCAAAAATGATATGCCAGGGTAAATTTTCCGGGGTTAATTTTGTGAATGGTTGATATTCCACAATAATCAAGTCTGCTTGAGCGCCAGGAACAATCTTACCCACTGTTTGACCATATTGCTGTGTAACCAAATCTGCATTAGTGTACGCCGCCATTCCAGCGATCGTATCTGCCTGCATTCGTCTTGGATCAGAGTTGATCAGCTTATGGCTGAGGTATGCCGCTTTCCATTCATCCCACATGGTGTTTGAAAACCCATCATTACCCATCCCTACCTTTATACCTTTTAACAACATCTTATCCACATCGGGTAAACCAACTGCATTATTCATGTTGGAGCGAGGTTGGTGTGTGACCCAGGCCTTACTTCTGGCAATAATATCCATTTCGTGGTCATTGACGTGGACCGCATGTGCCAGGATGGCATGTGAGCCAAGAATATTATGCTTGGATAACCGCTCTGCTACGCGCATATTGCTTTTTCTCAGGCTGTCATCTTCGTCTGCCAATCCTTCAGCCACATGAATATGCATACCGATCTCATCAGGACAGGCTTTTCGTGCTTTCTTTAAAGTTTCATCACTGAGTGTCAGGCTGGCATGTAATCCAAAGGTCGCCCGGATACGTGGTTTTGGCTCTTTTCGCAATGCCTGAATAAAGCGCACATTTTCTGCAATTCCAGCTTCCGCCTTCGCGATTCCATCACGATCAGTGACCTCATAACACAGCACCGCCCTCAGCCCTGATTGCTCCACGGTATCAGCAATAATATCCAGTGAATTCTCCAGCGCAAATGGAGAGGCGTGGTGATCGATTAGTGTTGTGGTCCCATGTCGGATTGCGTCGATCTGACAAACGAGTGCTGAATATTTGACCGCATCCTCTGTTAAAGATTTATCCAGTGGCCACCATAGTTTTTCCAATATTTCAACCAAATCTTTCGGAGCTTCTCCGGGAATCGCCATTCCTCGTGAAAAAGCCCCATAGAAGTGGGTATGCGCACAGATGCTTCCCGGCATGATAAATGCCCCATGCGCATCCATTATTGTCTCTTGTTTGTATTTCTCGATCATCTCCCTGAGTGGCCCGATTTCCACAATTCTGTCTTCTTGAAATACTATGGCGCCATTCTTGACAATTCGATTGTTTTCTTCCCAAGTGATAATATCTGCATTTATGATGATCATGTATCGTTCTCTATGGATAAATATTCAATCTAAGGTTTTCACAAGCGTTATGATGAACATTCCAACACTGTTCTTTGTCATTTTAGCATGAAGGCAATGCAATGTCGATATAAACAGTGGACAATCGCAAGGGTATAATCATATCTGTGAACTTGATCCGCTGGTTTTCCCATCCCAATATTCCACCGTCTTTGGATCGAAAGAATTTCGTATATGTTCAGGTTGATGCGATTGGCATAGGTCTGGCAAATGCAGCCAGTCCTTTTTTACCGGTTTTTCTCGCACGTCTGGGCGGGACCAATATTCAAATCAGCCTGTTAACCACCATGCCTGCCATCACCGGACTTTTATTTGCCCTGATTGCGGGCAGGATGCTTCAAAGGCAGAAGAACGTGGTCCCCTGGTTCAGTTTTGCCAGATTATTGGTTGTTTCATCATATGCTTTAACCGGGATCGTGCCATTCTTCTTCAGTGGCGATCAACTCATCACCGCCATCTTGTTTATATGGGCTGCGGCTACCTTACCCCAGACAATCGTAGCGATCTGCTTTTCGGTTGTCATGAATGCAGTTGCAGGTCCTTCATCACGCTTCGAGTTGATGACCCGACGTTGGTCAATCATGGGTGTTACTTCCTCAACTATGATCATCATTGTTGGCCAGGTTCTCAATAACATTGGATTTCCTTTTAATTACCAGATCATTTTTATGTTTCTATCGATTGGTGGTCTGATCTCCTTTTTATTCTCCAGCCGAATCCGCATACCAGATAACCCGCCTCCTGTCCCAACCTCTCGAATGCCGATAAACACTCGAATCAATGCATACCTTAAAGACATATGGTCCAATAAGCCATTTCGATCCTTCATTTTGAGACGGTTTGTCTTCCTTAGCGGTGCAGCATTTGCTGCTCCTCTTTTTCCGCTTTACTACGTGCGTGAGGTAAATGCCTCAGATGGATGGATTTCCGCATATACAATGGCGGCCACATTATCCCTGATCGTTGGCTATTTTTTCTGGTCCAATCAATCCCGCCGCCGTGGCCCTCATGCTGTTTTATTATGGACCACTCTGGGTGTCAGTGCATACCCAGCTCTGGTTGCATTGACCACACAGGATTGGGTGATACTAATAGTTTCATTATTCTCCGGTATCTTTCAATCCGGAGTGGATTTGATCTTTTTTGATGAGTTGATGCGCCGCATTCCAGATGATCGCAGTGCGATTTTTGTTTCCTTTGCCCATAGCATTCAATTTCTGTCGACAATATTTTCTCCATTGATCGGCTCTGCTTTGGCCAATGTGATTGGCATTTCTGCTGCGCTGTTGATTAGCGCAGGGCTACGTTTGACCGGGTTCATCCTCTTTTACTTCGAGGATCGTCGCGTGCAATTCCCAAGTATCAATATCTCGATGAGATGATCATTCAAATCTATGCTTTCACCGGGATCGATGAAGTTCATCAGGCACTGGCTGCTGGTGTAGACCATATCGGCTTCATTGCCGGCAAATATGGTATCGTGCAAGCTGAACTTGATTTCAAACAGGCAGCTGCTCTCGCCCGAGAAGTCACTAAACCAGCCAGGTCGGTGGCACTTACCATGTCAACGGAGATCGATGAGATCGTGCGAATGACAGAGACCATTCAACCTGATATCGTTCACATATCTTCAGAAACCGATGCACTTTGCCCGGACAGCATGGCAACTTTACGTGAAAAGCTTCACCCATCAGTGAAAATCATAAAGGCCATCGGTATTTCCGATCATTCAAGTGTGACCGCAGCCATGGAGTTTTCGAGATCTGCGGACATTCTTTTATTGGATACCAAGATCGAACATCTCCCGGGTGTTGGGGCGACCGGGAAAACCCATGACTGGGGAATCAGCAGTGAGATTGTTGAAAAATGCATGCTGCCTGTGATTCTGGCCGGTGGTTTGAATGTGAAAAATGTGGCTGCTGCGATCCGCAAGGTAAAACCTTGGGGTGTTGATTCCAACACATCCACTAATCGCCTGGACAGTCTGTTTGCCAAGGACATTCAACGTATTCGTGAATTTGTTAAAGCAGTTCGTTCAATAAGTGATGGAGATCCTGTTGAAAGCAGATAGTATCTTTGTATTCGGCGATATCAATCTTGATATCAGTATGCCAGTTCCTGATACACCAAAGCCAGGGAGGGATGTTTATCTGGATCACATTTTATTCAACCTGGGTGGTTCCGCCACCAATACATGTATTGCCCTGACTCAACTTGGTCTTTCTTCCAGGCTGTTTGGCAGCATTGGTACGGATCCGAATAGCCAGCATATATTGAAGGAAATGGTTCATTACGGAATAGGTACGGAACATATACTCCGAAAACCAGACAAGCCTAGCGGGCATATCTTTTTAACAATATTTCCCAATGGTGAGCGGACGATGTACAGTTTTCGTGGTGCCAATACACTCACCGCACCGGAAGACATCCCGTCAACATGGACACAGGAAAGCGCTCTGCTTCATCTTTCAGGATACACCTTCTTGGAGAGACCGCAACGAGATACGGCATTGAAATTGATCGCTGAAGCCAGGGACAATTCCATTCCGATCAGCATGGATACCGGGATGGACCCGGTTTTGATATCACATAATTATATGAAGCCTATTCTGGATAAGCTGGAAATATGTATTTGCGGCAGACAAGAAGGTGCTGTTTTAACTGGAAGACAGCAGCCTGAAGAAATCATTAGATCACTCATCGATCTTGGAGTATCCTGTGCGGTTATCAAGCTGGGCAGCGAGGGTTGCCTGGTCGGTATGAACGATAAACTGATTAACATGCCAGCATTGGCTGTTCCAGTCGTGGATACCACCGGCAGTGGCGATGCATTCAGTGCTGGAATTCTATATGCATGGAAACAGCGGCTTCCTTTAATCGATATGTGCATATTGGCAAATGGTCTCGGTGCCTTTAAAGCCATGCGATTGGGAAGCATATCCACCAACTTAAGTCACGTATCCATCCTTTCGTTTCTCCGAAATATACGGGACAAACAGGAAAAGGAATTGCAGGAGGCAATCGACAATCTTATGGATGATATATCATCCATATCTGGTGACGATTGACGCCTTGACTTTTATGTTTGATATCTATAAAATGATTTAATATTTGAATTCATACAGCGTTCCGTTGTTGAGCGGCATCGAAGGTGCCAATCAGCGATTGATGATTTTGGTTTATACACTCAGGCTAGAATGACCGAAATCATGAGCCGTTGATCGTTTGACCACAACCAGCGAATATCAGTGTGTGATTTGAAAGTTGTAATAAACAGAGATGTATGCCAGATTGGTATATGCTAATATATTTTGGAGGTTATGATGAATATCCCAAAAGAACTAAAGTATGAAAAAACAGATGAATGGGTAAGCGTAAAAGATAAAATGGCTACTGTAGGCATTAGCGACTACGCGCAAGAACAATTATCGGATATCGTCTATGTCGATATCACACTATCTGCTGGTGATAAAGTGAATAAAGGGACAGTCATCGCCACCATTGAATCTGTCAAAGCTGCAGCGGATGTGAACATGCCAATCGGTGGCACCGTGGTTGAAGTAAATTCCGCGTTGTCAGACACACCAGAACTGGTAAATACAGACCCTTATGGAGCTGCCTGGATGGTAAAAGTAGAGATGGATGATCCACAGGACGTAAAATCATTAATGGACAGCGCTGCTTATGAGAAATACTGCGCAGATCGGACTCATTAATGTTTACCCCTCATACGGAAACTGAAGTCGCTGAGATGCTGCAAGTCATTGGACTCAGCCGGCTGGAGGATCTGTTTAAGCTCGTTCCAGAAAGTTGCCGATATCCAAAACTTGACCTGCCACAAGGCCTTACAGAAATGGAGACCCGGCTCGAGTTACAATTTTTATCTGAATCGAATGAAACCGCACATGATCAGGCCTGTTTTCTGGGAGCCGGTGCATATAATCATTACAGTCCGGCTGCAGTGGATGCGATTATTCGCAGGGGAGAGTTCCTCACTGCGTATACTCCCTATCAGCCAGAAATATCACAAGGTACACTTCAGGCGATATTCGAATATCAAAGTTTGATCGCTCTCCTGACCGGCATGGAAGTATGCAATGCCTCCCATTACGATGGGGCAACAGCCATTGCTGAAGCAGCCGTCATGGCCTATCATACATTTCGGGGCAAGCGCTCCAAAATAGTGATTTCCCCAGCCCTTCATCCACAATACCGGGAGACCATTAAAACCTATCTTCAGGGGTATGCCGGCCTTTCAATCGTTGGTGATGAATCTGATGTTGATCTGCATCAACATCCCTCAGAAATGAAATCCCTGATCGATGATGACACCAGTCTGGTTATTGTTCAGTATCCTGATTTTTTTGGGCGCGTATTTGAATTAAAGGAAATCATTGAAGCCACACATGCTGTTGGGGCATTGATTGCAGTATCTGTTAATCCATTATCCCTCGGATTACTCAGCCCTCCCGGAGAGATGGGTGCAGATATCGTTACCGGTGAAGGACAATCATTGGGTTTGCCGCTCTCATTTGGTGGGCCCTATCTGGGAATTTTTGCTACAAAAAAGGAGTATATCCACAAGGTTGCCGGTCGACTGGTAGGCGAGACAGTTGATAAAGATGGCAAACGGGCTTATGTATTGACTTTAACCGCTCGTGAACAGCATATTCGCCGTGAACGGGCTACATCCAATATTTGTACGAATCAAGGTTTAATGGCTCTGGCATCAACTGTATATCTCAGTTTACTGGGTCGTTCAGGTTTGAAACAGGTGGCTTCACTCTCTTATCATAAAGCCCATTTTGCTTTTGATCGTATCTCCAGGATATCCGGTTATGAGGTCTGGAGTACGGCGCCATTCTTTAATGAGTTCGTAATTAAATGCCCCAAACCAGTCGAGGATATCAATTTTCACCTCATGGATCATGGCATCATCGGCGGTTATGATCTTGGCAAGACCTATCCTGCACTTGAAGGGCATATGCTTTTGGCTTGTACAGAAATGACCACACGCCAGGAAATTGATGGGTTGGTGAACATCCTCACGGAGGTGACCCATGCGTGAGCCTACAATCTTTGAGCTTTCATCCAATGGCCGCACTGGGGTCATCTTTCCTGAAGCGGATGTTCCCCTTGCAGAATTACCTGAAAAAATGTTGCGACGAGACCTGCCGCTTCCAGAAATATCAGAAATCGATGTGGTTCGGCATTTCACGCACCTTTCTCATTTGAACTACAGTATCGACGAGAATATTTACCCCCTCGGATCCTGCACGATGAAATATAACCCGCGGATCAATGAGGAGACTGCTCGCATGCCTGGCTTCATATTCAGCCATCCAATGCAGGCTATTGAGACAGTGCAGGGAAATTTGGTATTAATGTACCAATTGCAGGAATGGTTAAAAGCAATCTCCGGCTTTCACGCAATCACATTACAACCAGCAGCCGGTGCACATGGCGAATTTACAGGTGTTTTGATCATTCGTGCCTATCATCGTGATCGCAATGATCTGAAACGCACAAAAATATTGATCCCGGACTCGGCACATGGAACCAATCCAGCTTCTTCCAGCATGATTGGCATGGAAGTGTTGACTGTTCCATCTGATGCACGTGGTAATGTGGATCTGGCGGCTCTGAAGAAATCCTGTGATGAAACAACCGCTGGCCTGATGCTGACCAATCCAAATACACTTGGACTTTTTGATGAAAATATTCAACAGGTGATCGATATCGTCCATCAAGCTGGCGGTCTTGTATATGGAGACGGGGCCAATCTCAATGCACTCATGGGTATCATCCGACCGGCTGATATGGGTATCGATTTGATGCACTTTAATCTTCATAAAACCTTTTCCACACCACATGGGGGTGGTGGTCCAGGTTCGGGTCCAGTGGGTGTTTCAGAGGCATTGGTCGATTTTCTACCGGAACCAGTGGTGGGGGTCATTGAAGAAGCGGAAGAAGATCTACCGCCCCTGTATGGTTTTATAAAACCAGCCAAGACCATTGGAAGGATGAAATCTTTTCAAGGGCATTTTGGTGTATTGGTTCGTGCATTTACCTATATCATGATGCACGGTGCAGCTGGATTGCGTAATGCATCAGAAATGGCGGTTTTGAATGCCAATTACCTGCTGGCTCGGTTGCGTAATACTTACAAAGTCCCTTACGATCGGATCTGCATGCATGAATTCGTGGCTGAAGGGCGCTGGCCAGATGCGGAAGGCATTCATGCACTTGACATCGCCAAACGCCTGATCGATTACAATCTTCATCCACCGACGAATTACTTTCCACTGATCGTGCCTGAGGCGTTGATGATCGAACCCACCGAAACAGAAAGCAAACAATCACTGGATGCTTTTGTGGATATAATGATCAAAATCGCCGGGGAAGCACATTCATCTCCTGAGTTGTTGAAAAATGCACCTCACCACGCGCCGGTCAAACGTCTGGATGAGGTTAAGGCCGCTCGTGACCTGACGTTGTGCTGCGGAAGAACTGAATAATTATCAGTAAAGTTCCATAAATAGAAGCAGGTAATATTGCCTGCTTCTGTTTATTTTAATATGAGACTGACTGGGCAATGGTCTGATCCCATCACTTCCTCATGAATGATGATGTCAGAAATCCTGTCGATAAGTGTTTTTGAAACCATGAAATAATCTATTCGCCAGCCAATATTGCGCTCGCGGGCACGTGTGATATAACTCCACCATGTATATTGAACCCGATCTGGGTATATGTATCGGTACACGTCCACAAATCCATGTTCCAGATAATGATCGATCCACACGCGTTCTTCTGGTAAAAAGCCGGATGTGGTGCTGTTCTCTTTTGGATGGGCGAGATCGATTTCGTTATGTGCTGTATTAAAATCACCCGTAATGATGATATTTTCACCTGCTGCGTGAAGTTGATCACATTGTTCCAATAACCTGGCATAAAAATCAAGCTTATACGCTACCCGCTCCTGGCTTCGCTGTCCGTTCGGAAAATAGATATTATATAGGCGGAAGTTATCATGCCTGGTCCATATCACTCGCCCTTCATTGTCAAACTCTGATATACCCAACCCTTTTTGATTTTCTTGAGAATATTCAATCAAAAATGTGGCAACACCACTATAGCCAGGTCTCTCCGCGGGATTCCAGATGGTATATGGGTACCCGAGTTGGCGTACTTCTTCTGCGATCTGTTCAGGGCGTGACTTGATCTCTTGAAGGCATAATACATCCGGACGGTTGTTTTCAAGCCAATTTAATAATCCTTTATTAAGAATCGCGCGTAATCCGTTGACATTGAAAGTTGTAATTTTCATTACTTTTTCACCTATGGTAAACTTGGTACCTGAATATAACGCTATAATTTTACCCGATTGGATTTCCGGAGTGAAAAAAGTAAAATTGCAGAATGTCTCACATCCACTCTCACAACCGTGTGAGGTGAATTATTGCACTTCTTTTTACGCCAAGTTCATCGGTCTTATGTTTCAAAAGGAGATCACTCCATTTTCAGGCATTGTCCTGGTTGAAAAACATGACAGTATGATCAATTCCACCATTCATATGCTCTTCATGAATTTTGATATCAGTGCCATCTGGATCAATCAATCTGGATTCGTGGTGGATAAGGTAATTGCCAAACGATGGCATCTGGCATATGCACCGCGGCAGGCAGCTAATCGGGTATTCGAAATGCATACCCAGCACTATGATGATTTCAGTATAGGCGATCAAATCTCCTGTGAAACCTTATAAATCACTTACTCTCTTATTACTACTTCTCGTATTTCTGACAAATTCTGTATTTGCCCAGAGTAGCGGAGACGATCACGCCCGTTATATCGTTGAATCAGGAGATACACTCTACTCAATTGCTGTCCGATTTGGTATTTCTCTTACTGCTTTAACAGATATCAACGAGATCACTGATCCCAATCAGCTTTTTCCAGGCCAGGAATTGATCATCCCAGGTTTGGAAGGTGTCTCTGGTTTGTTGACGACTGAAACGTTGAAATTTGGTGATACTTTAGCGAGTATGGCTACGCGCACTTTTATACCCTATGATACGCTGGTCAGAATCAATCGCATCACCAGCCCTGGTGAGATCTATGCTGGTATGAATATCATCCTGCCCAAGATGGATAACCAATCGATTTCAACCAGGCAAATATCAATTCGTGCCAATCAGACACTGTTGGAAGCGGCAATTCTTCAGGACAGCTCTCCATGGTCTATTGTGATGCTGAGTAACCTGGCCGGACAATCAAGCATACTACCGGGCGATCATCTGTTCATTCAAGGCAACGAATCTGATGAAAATTCGATCGGCATCTACCCATTCATCGGAAATATTAATGTTGACCCACTCCCATTGTATCAGGGGCAAACTGCTGAAGTCCAGCTGACCACTTATGAACCTGCAATATTAAGTGGTCGTCTTGCCAATCAAAACCTTACGTTCTTCGAACTTGAGGAAAATTCACATGTTGCCCTGCAGGGAGTACATGCCATGCTTGAGCCTGGCTTGTATCCGGTGACGCTATCCGTTCAGCTGGATGACGGATCACTTTTCTCCTATGAACAACAGATATATGTAGCTTCTGGCGATTTTCCGAAGGATCCCCCGCTGACCGTGGATCCCATAACTATCGATCCGGCTGTAACGCAGCCCGAGGATGAGTTGATATTTTCGATCATCTCTAATGTCACTCAAGTCCGCCAGTGGTCTGATAACTTCATATTGCCCGTTGCCTTACCTTATTGCATAAAATCATGGTTTGGAGACCGCCGTTCATATAATGGAAGTGACTATACATATTTTCATACAGGCATAGACTACGGAGTTTGCAGTCATGAAAGGCCTTTTGCGATCCTGGCACCAGCACCTGGAACGGTTGTTTTCACCGGTGCGCTGACCGTTCGTGGTAATGCGACCATTATCGATCAC
>JAFGXF010000088.1 GCA_016936755.1 Anaerolineaceae bacterium
GGCGACGAAAGCGTCTCCGGCGCCCACACGATCCACGATCGGCAGGATATCGTAAACCGGGGCGGAATGGAACTTGTTTTTATGCCACAAGGTGCCCGACCAGGTATTGTGGCTGGCAGAGATCGAACCGCGCAGGGTGATGGCAATGGTTTTGATGGTTGGGAATTTTCTTTCCAGGCTTTCACACACTGCCCGGTAATGATCAGCTTTCACCTTGCCGGCCGAGACATCCACCCCGGGCGCGGTAATGCCGAAGACCTTTTCGGCATCCTCTTCATTTCCCAGCACCACGTCACACATGGCAACCAGATCAGACATCACTTCACCTGCGCTCCTACCCCACTTCCAGAGTTTGGCGCGGTAATTCAAATCACAGGATACGGTGATGCCCATCTCCCGGGCGACCTGGATGGCTTCGCGGCAGGCATCGGCTGCTCCCTGTGATACGGCCGGCGTGATGCCAGTCCAATGGAACCAGTCGGCACCCTCGAAGATGCTTTCCCAATTGAGCATTCCCATTTCAATGGTCGCGAAGCTGGAACCGGAACGATCATAAATCACCTTGCTGGGGCGTTGGGCTGATCCGCTTTCCAGGAAATAAATGCCCAGCCGCGAGCCACCCCGGATGATATGGCGTGTATCCACCCGATGGGATTCCAGCTCCCGCAGGCATGCATCGCCCAGTTCGTTTTCCGGCAAGCGCGTGATGAACGAGACCGCTTCACCGTAATTGGCCAGTGAGACCGCCACATTGGCTTCTCCTCCGCCAAAACTGGCATCAAAGGAACGGGTTTGTGTGAAGCGGTAGTGTCTGGGGGTGGCCAGACGAAGCATGATTTCACCAAACGTGATGACTTTTATGGCAAACCTCCATATTAATTCATTTTTTCAACCGCCCGGGGCATGCTTCAGGCTTGAACCGGGTTTTCAGCGTTTCCAGGCAGGTGAATAATCTGGCTGCGATCGCCGATGATCAGGATCATATCCTCATCGTCCAGTGGTGCCCGGCAGGACTGGATGACGCAATTCTGTACATTGTTGAGATGGATGAGCGGCTTTTCGCTGGGATCCTTGCCTGCTCCGCACGCAGTGATCATCACCTGGGCGGCATTGTGGATCATGAAAGCCGGCCCGCGTTGATTTTCAACTTCGACATGTTCCAATTGAATATTCACTGCATTGTTGATGTAGAAACCGGCCTGCGACATCAACTCGAGCCCATCGGCCATCTCTGGATAACCCGGCTCCGATTCGGGGGCCATGGAGATGGCAATGTGATCGAAGGTCACATCTTCAACCGGCATCTCGGCCAGCCCGAAGATAAACGCAGCAGCATATTTCACATCTTTTGCTTGAATATGGCTGAAATGGATATTTCGAAACCTGGGTGTTCCCTTTGATGTGGGACGTGGGTTCCTGTCATTGATATCCGGGTCACCCCGGACGCCGATGTGGTAGTACAGGTTCATGGTGATCGGGCACAACACCTTTTCCATCGTCAGGTTTGAGACATGAATATCCTCTACGATACCGCCGCGTTGACGCCTTGATTTCAGGCGGATACCACGATCCGTCCCGTTGAACACGCAATCGGTGATCGTTACATCGTACACACTTCCACTCATCTCGCTGCCAATCACGACGCCGCCATGTCCATTTGCCAGGGTGCAGTGCGTGATGGTGATGTCGTGGCAGGCTTCACGCAGTTGATCTTTTTCATGTTCCGTCCCGGATTTCAGCGTGATACAGTCATCTCCCGCACTGACAAAACAATCGGAAATCCGTACCTGCTGACATGAATCCGGATTGATTCCGTCGGTATTGGGCGAGTCAGGTGGATTAATGATGGTTAAACCACGAATGATGACATTTTTACACCGGACGGGATTCACCGTCCAGCTGGGTGAGTTCACCAGGGTAACATCCTCGATCGATACATTCAAGCAGTCGTTGAAAGCGATCATGCGGGGGCGGGGATGGGCCAGGTTCTTCTCCTTGAAACGCTTCCACCAGGCTTCCCCGTTCCCGTCGATTTTACCCGGACCGGTGATGGCAATGTTCACCAGGTTTTGACCTGAAAAAATGGGTGCATACGTGGATTGTTCCACACCCTCCCAGCGGTATTGACCAACCGGATAATCTGATGGATCATCGCTGGCCAGGATTACGGCACCATCATCTAAATGAAGGTTCACATCACTGTGAAAGACCAGTGCGCCTGTAAGATAGTTACCGGATGGCACCAGTACCGTCCCACCGCCAGCCTTTGCGCAGGCATCCAGAGCCGACTGGATGGCAAGCCGGTCTTGATTTTTACCGTCACCGGCAGCGCCATAGTCACGGATATTGTATACTTGCCCGGCCACAGGATTCACTGTCATGTTTTTCACTCTGCCTGACCTCTTGTGATTTTCTCAGTGGCTGTTTCCATCTCCAGGGCAGCCAGGATGAAGGGGCCAACACCTTTAAAATCGTTCGGGATGAGCTTTTCACCCACATAATAATCGAATGACCCGTCCCGATACGGTTCCCCTCCCAATCCGGCGGAACCACAGGTGTTTTCAAGTGAAACCGACCCATGCGCGTCCACGCTGATCTGATGTTCAAGAATACCGCGATAGGCATGCCGGGCGGAACTTAAGAATTCTGATGGCAACAAATCCTTGCGCACCCCCTTGGCGAACGCATAGCTTAACATGCATGTAACAGACGATTCAAGGTAATTACCCTGCCTGCCACCCAGATCGACGATCTGATACCACATGCCGGTTTGCATATCCTGGTAATTTAATAATGCTTTACTCACGTTAACAAAGATTTCCAACAGTCTTGCGTATTGAGGGTGCTCCGGGGGGAAGAAATCCAATATGTCGATCAATGCCATTTCGAACCAACCCAGGGCGCGTCCCCAAAAATGGGGTGAGTGGCCATTCTCCGGATTCGCCCAGGGTTGTGCGTGTTTTTCATCCCAGGCATGGTACAACAGCCCGGTTTTATCATCACGGGTATGCGCTTCGATCAGCAGGATCTGATGGGCAATCTCATCGAAATCCTGAGGTTGAGAAAAGACACTGGCGTATTCAGCCAGGAAAGGTCCGGCCATATAGATCCCATCCAGCCACATTTGATAAGGATAGATCTTTTTGTGCCAGAAACCGTTTGTCAAGGTGCGCGGCTGTTGCTGTAACTGGCTCCGAAGAATAGCAAGCGCTTTTTGGAATCGCACCTCCCCGGTGTCTGTGTAAAAGTAAAAGAGCGTTTTGCCTGGATTGATCAGATCCAGGTTGAATTCATCTTTCCGGTAGGTGGCAATTGAACCATCCGGTTTTATGAAATGGTCGACCCATGCTTTCGCAAAGTTCAAGAAATCGTTATGCTGGAAGCAAATACCGGCTTCCATGATGGCTTTAACGACCAGACCATGCTCGTAATGCCATTGGGCAGATTCCAGGGGGTAATGCTGGATGATGGATTCTGCCATGCGGACAGCCCAATTATTCCGGTTATTTGGCTTCGGCATATGCATTTTGAACTCTATTATTCGCCATCTCCGGTACAGGTAGAAAATCCCGGTTCAACTGCACCAAAGCCTGGAAAAGTGCCGCCGAAGAATCGATGGGAAGATGGTTGGATGGATCGTTGATGAACGCCTGCAAGGCCAGGTCGAGATCATTGAGTAATACCGCGTCGATGATCAACTCTTGATTGGTGATGTGCTGGTTAATCATGGCGGCGATGGCTCGCGGCAAGGCCCCTGCCACGACTGCCCGCACACTATCACGGCTGAAGTGGGCATTGGTTTCAACCACAGATTGCAAAGGAAGATTGGATATCTGACCGGTATTCTCAAGGTTCACATTCGTGACAATATCGCCGAGTCCCAAAAGCGCCTTGATCATACCAACACCTTCCTCGCCGGAGCTTTCAGGGACGAAGGGGGAGGTCCCACTGATCCAATCGCGTATTTTTTGAGGGGCGGCTTCCCAGCGGGATATCCTGTATGACACCGGTGTTCGGATGATTCCCCATTTGAATAATGATTCGGGTGAAACGATGAACCCGGGCAGGAATTCAACAAGATGCCGGTCACCAGCCGCTGCGAGGATCCGGTATCGCTGAAACAGGGTGAACTTTACCAGGTCGGCACTATGAAACCAGTCGTTCCAGCTTTCAACCTCTTTTTGTGTATAGAAACGCAAGCTGCCCTTTTCTTCCAGATGATCAGATAATACTGCGAGCAAATCCCTGCCTTGATAGCGTGCCTGGTTTACCCAGGTAAAATGATTGATACCCAAGACATTAACCTGGATGTCTTTACGAGGTGGCGTTTCAATTTGCAAAAATTGCGCGGCCATACCCGCCAGCATGCGCTGGGTGGCAAAAACCTCATGACAGCAGCCAAAAACCTTTAAACGGGGGGCAACCCGGGTCAATGTCCGTGTGCAGATGGACATCGGATTCGTGTAGTTGGTGATCCATGCATCGGGGCAATACGCATTGATCGCCTCGGCAAACATCTTAAAGATGGCCACCGAGCGCAATCCACGACTTAAACCGGGCGCCCCGGTGGTGTCACCGACTGGATAGAATAATCCGTGACTTTCTGCCAGGGCGATTTCTGAAGCCATCAGTTCCAGTGATCCAGGCTGGATGGAAATGACCACGAAATCCGCATCCGCCAGTGTGATTTTCAGATCGGATACTGCACGATAATGCCAGCGCGAATGCATACCGGGTTGACCCTGGATCCAGTTGCCCAATTCTTCATTGAGTCTGGCAGAATCCATGTCGATGTCATATAAAAGCACTTCACCGGCGAGGTCCGGGCAGAGAGCAAGGTCCATCATTAACTTGTGAGCCCATTCGCGGCTTCCCCCACCGATGTAGGCGATCTTGAGGGAATTGGGTGACGGCTGGGTGTTCATGAATTTTGAAAAGCCCTTTAGTGGTTGGTATGTTGATAATGTCCCTGATCGTTCGAACAGATAAAGTAATGATTGCGATAGACGTGACCAATTTGGACTGAGGCAGGCGGGGATTTTACGCCTGCCTCATATCCGATTCAGGTTATTTCAATAGCCCGGCATCGATCAAGGCCTGTTTGGCACTGGCTTCATACTCAACAGCACCCAGGGAATCAAGACCGGCCAGGTATTCTGCCCAGTTTTCATCGCTGACTTCTTTTTGACCGAGTGCGAACTGGACGATACCTTCGGTATAGTATCGCAGGAAATCAGCCGCATTGGCGGGAGGTAGGATGACCTGGATACCACGACCATCGACCCATGGCTGGCTCTGGTAGAATGTGAGATAGGTCAGGGGTTGCATCGTGCGCCCGTTGATCGTTGTCCAATTGGGATAGCGGGCTGCGATTTCCTGAGTTGAATTATAGAACACCAGCTGGTTGCGCATCTGGGTGAATGGCTGGAACTCGGCGGCTGTGTAAGCCTTGGTTGGATCCAAACCTTCGGTGGAAATGTTGCCATTGGCGTCAATAATGAAGTTGACACCTTCTTCACCGAATCCGAGCAGGTAGTACCCATCGGTGGCCATCCATTCCAACAGGCGGGCGATGGCTTCCTTCTTGCCTTCATCAGCTGCTTTCTGTGAGACAGCGAAGATCTGGCCACGTCCCGTGTAGACACCATAAGTGGCATCTCCGTACGGGCCTTTTGGTGCGGGTATGGGGACCCACTCAGCATCCGGGAAGTTTTCATCAAAGGGGGTGTAGTTGGATTTGTTGCTGAGGGCGGCGAAATCTTCCCACATGATGCCAAACAGACCCTGCTTCCAGCGTGCGCGGAAATCATCACGCTTCAACGTGGGCCAGTCCGGATCGATCACTTTCGCTTCGACCAGTGAGTTGAAGAAAGCCAGCGCCTCAGGATATTTTTCATTGCGCACATTCAACCCAAATGAAGCGGCATCATCGAAGTCCCACATGCCGGCAACGCCATAAGCACCCATGATGAAGTCAAAGCGGGTACCCATACCATCGCCGTTGAGGAAACCACCAAGACCATAGGTGTCCTTCTTACCGTTGCCATCCGGATCTTGTTCCGTGAAGGCTACAGCGACAGCCATGAGTTCTTCAGGTGTGGTGGGAACGGCCAGTCCGAGTTTATCCAGCCAGTCCTTGCGGATGAGCAGACCCTCACGCCGTGGGATGGGTGGGGGTTCCGGAAGACCGTAAAGATGACCGTCGAAGGTCGACAGACTCAAGGCCAGCGGGTCATTGTAGTGTTTTTGTGTGCGCTCAGGCATTAAGGCCAACATATCATCCACCTGGGCGATCAATCCCAACTGTACAAGGTTATACAATGCACCACGGGGGTCATTGCTGGCGCTGACCATCTGCATAAAGTCTGGCAGATTGTTGGCTGCTGCCGCTGCGTTCAGTTTGGCTTCGCCATCGGAACCGGTGGGAAGGATCTCATACTTAAGATTGACGTTCACTTCCTCCAGGATCCTGTCGTAGGCGATCCAGTCATCCGGCGGCGGCCCGGCTTCGGTCACGGTTGCCATGGCCCACAGGGTGATATCCACAGGTTCCGGGACGGCCGTGGGTTCCACTGGTGCCACCGTGGCAGCAACTTCTGGGGCAGCGGTAGGCGCGGCTGGTTCCTGCGCGCAAGCAGCCAGAAGCTGGGTGCTCACCAGGACGACCGCAATCAATACATACTTCCAGTTCTTCATTTCTAACTCCTTTTTTCGGTTTTAAGAGCATCAATAGTTTTGGATCAATTCTGTCTATTCCTTGACACCTCCTACTAATGTACCTTTTGTGAAGTAACGTTGAATCCATGGATAAATGGCCAGCATTGGCAGCATCGTGATCAATACGCCGGCGGCTTTCAGTGATTCCAAAGCTGATGAGCTGAAAGCGTCATACTCCACATACTCATTGAAACTGGCAGAGATCAGGATATTGCGAAGCAAAACCGGCAGTGGCATCAGATCGTGATCGTTCAAATACAGGATGGGTGTGAAAAATTCATTCCAGAAGTAGACAGCGTAAAAGAGGCCGATCGTTAATATAATGGGCTTGGATAAGGGCAGCATCACGTTCCACAGGATCTGGAATTCATTTGCGCCATCCAGCGCGGCTGCTTCCCGCAACTCATCCGGCAACCCTTCGAAGAAGCGCATCATCACCAGGGTGTTATAGACGCTGACTGCAGGCGGAAGAATAATCGCCAGGAAATTATCCGTTAATCCCATACGAGTGATCAGCAGGTAGACCGGGATCAAACCCGGGCTGAACAAATAGGTGAATAAAATCAGGATCATGAAGAAATTTCGCCCGGGTAGGTTTTTGACAGACAACCCATAGGCCATCGGTATCGTAAGAAGCAGGCTGATGATCGTGCCCAAACCGGTGATGATAAAGCTGTTCAGTAGTGCGCGCGGGAAGAGTGAGTGCGTGATCAACTGTCTGAATGCCTCAACGGTCCAGTCCCAGGGGGCCAGGAAAAATGGAATCCCTTCGCGTGTGTAGGTGTCGAGGGGAACAAATGCCGTGACAATCACCCGCCACAGTGGTATCAGTATGATGAAGAGAATGATCGAGAGGAAGATCGCTACTCCGATTTGAAACGCAATGGCATCGCGGGTTCTGACTCTTAACATGTCTGGTCTCCTAGAATAAACCCTGTTGGGCTACTCGCTTGGCTATTTTGTTGGCGATCAGGATCAGAACCAACCCGATCACACCTTTGAAGAAACCCACTGCCGTCGCCAGGCTGAATTGAAACTGCAGCACACCCTGGCGATATACCCAGGTATCGATGATATCGCCCACACTGTACACGGGAACGGAATACAAAACGAAGATTTGATTGAAGCCTGCTTCAAGGATATGACCCATGCGTAAAAGCGTGATCAACATGATGACAGGCAGGATGCCCGGCAGGGAGATATACCAGATTCGCTGGATGGGGGTTGCTGAATCCACTGCCGCTGCCTCATATAGCTCCGGGCTTATACCCAGCAACGCAGCCAGGTACAGGATGGTGCTCCAGCCGGTTTCCTTCCAGATATCCGACAGGATAACCACCCAGCGAAAGTGCGCCGGTGAGGTCAGGAATGGTATCGGTTCACCCCCGAACCGTTTGATCACATCATTTACCAATCCGTTCCCCGGGGATAGAACGACCAGCAATACCCCAAACATGATGACCCAGGAAAGAAAGTGTGGCAGGTAAATGGTCGTCTGAACGAAGGTCCTGAACCTTTTCAGCCAGGTTTCATGCAGGGCGATCGCACAAAGGATTGCCAGTGGCATACCCAGGATGAGCTTGGCCACGCTGAAGATGAGTGTGTTTCCGATCAATTGATTAAAGTAGAAGGAAGTGACAAACGCTTCGAAATGCTTAAAGCCCACCCAGGGGCTGTCAAATACGCCCAACAGGGGTTTGAAATCTCTAAATGCGATCTGAGCGTTCCACAATGGACCATACTTGAAAACCAAAAAGTAAATCACCGTGGGTAGTATCAGCAAATAGATCCATCGCTGACGCCACATGATATTCAGCAATTTACTGGATCTGATCTTGAAAGTCACCAGACGTTTGTTGAAATTGCTATTCGGGTGATAATCGATTGTCAAATCTGCTCTCCGTTATATGGGATCTCTGTTTGATGATCAATATCATTGGATTGTGATACAGACAGTGAGCCTTTGTAGCGAAATCATATCAGGTTTGTTTTGGACAATAACGATGCCCTTAAGGATAATTCCGACCTTTCCTGCTGCTGCACCCGGTTCATATAATCCATAGTAAACTTATTGTTAAACCATCCACTCAAACATGTTGACTCCTTTATCAAGCGAACGAACAACAATCGGTTTCCTGTTGGCCAGTTTGCATACGGGGGCAAGCCTGATGATCTGGCCAGGGCTGTTGGATGCAGCAGAGCAGCATGATGTGAATTTAATCTGCTTCCCCGGCGGCAGATTGCAGGCCACCGATTCTTTTGAGAAACAGCGTAATGCGATCTTTGGCATCGCATGCAATAAATGTCTGGACGGTTTGATTACCTGGTCTTCCACCCTGGGGGGAGTGCTTGGGACAAAAGAGGTTAAAGCATTCCATGATCGTTACTATCCGTTGCCGATGGTCAGCCTGGCGCAATTCATGGAAGGTACGCCGACCGTGTCTGTGGATAGTTATACCGGAATGCGCGCCTTGCTCCTGCATCTGGTGGAGAAACATGGTTATCGCAAACTGGCCTTCATCCGCGGCCCTGAGGAGCATTATTATGCCCAGGAACGCTATCGGGCGTATCTGGACGTACTGAAATCGACAGGCCTGCCGCTTAACCCACAGCTGGTCACACGTCCATTGCCTTGGGAGGCGGGGAGCGAAGCGATCGAGATGTTATTGGATGAACGCGGGTTGGTTCCCGGAAAGGACTTTGATGCAGTTGTCGCAGTCAGCGACATGATGGCCATCTGGGCGATGAAAAAGCTGCAGTTGCGTGGGTACATCGTTCCGACGGATGTTGCCGTGACGGGTTTCAATAATTCAATGGAAGAAAGAATGGCGACCCCGCCGTTGACGACGGTGGAGCTGCCTTTCAATGAACAAGGTGTAAAAGCCATGGAGGTGTTGCTGCAACTGCTCAATAATGAAGCAGTGCCAGCCCTGATCACACTTCCAGCCAGGCTGGTCGTGCGTGAATCCTGTGGTTGTCCATCCAAGGCGGTTGCCCTGGCTTCTGTTAAACCTGCGGGAAAGGGTAAGACAGCAAAACGAGCCTTGGATTTATCCGAGGTTCGGAGTGGCTGCCTGGCAGAGTTGGAAACGGTGATGGAGTTGGATGCGACGCATGATAGCAAATGGCTTGAGTCGCTCATTGAAATGTTCATGCTCGAAGTTCAGAAACCTTCCAAGCATTTTGTGAACAGCCTGTACAACCTGCTTGACCAGCATCCACCTGAAGGGACAGAGGCCGTGTCCTGGCAGAACCTGCTTTCGATCATCCGCCGCTGGCTGTTGCGCTATCATCCTGAATCGAAGCAGGTTGCCATTGAGACGCTTGTCTCCACTGCGCGTGTGGTGGTCGGTGAGGCGGAACAGCATGCCCACGCTTTCATGCAATGGCAGGCAGACCGGACGACAGAAAAACTAAATGAACTGAACCGTGCATTGCTGACCACAGTCGATATGGATCAGCTGACGGATGTTCTGGCGGAAAATCTGCCGGCAGTTGGCATACCCAGTGTCTACCTGGTGACCTATGAAACCCCGACCGACAGCGTTGTTCCATCCACGGGGAGGTTAATCCTCGCCTGCAGTGATAACAAGAGAATTGAACTTGGGAAAAAAGGCCTCCAGTTTCAGACACAGCAAATCGTTCCCCCTCAATTCCTTCCCCAGGGTCATCGCTACAGCCTGGTGATCGAGCCACTGTTCTTCCAGGATAAATCATTGGGTTATGTGGTTTTGGAGATCGGTCCACGGAATGGGCATACCTACGAACTCTTGCGGAATAACCTGAGCAGCGCCATGCAGAGTGCGCTATTGTTCCAGGAAATACAACAGGCGCGCCTGAGCGCTGAAAAGGCCGACCGGATCAAGACCCGCCTGCTGGCAAACGTCAGCCATGAGATGCGCACGCCGCTCAATATCATCATGGGATATACGCAGGGCGCGTTGCAATCCCGGGGAAAATACGGCAATGACCTGCCATCCGCTCTCACCGCCGACCTTGAGCAGATCCAGAGCAATGCCGAACACCAGTTGCGGGTCATCAACGACCTGCTCGATCTTTCGAGGGCTGAAATTGATGAGCTTGACCTCTCGCTGGAGGTGTTGGATCCTTATCAAATTATCCAGGATGCCTTTCGAAGCTTCGCGGACCAATCCACTTCCGGCGGCGTTCGATGGAAACTCGAGATGCCAGAACGGCTGCCGAAGTTGAGGGCGGATCCTGTCCGCTTTCGCCAAATCCTGTTGAACCTGCTCAGCAATGCCCAAAAATATACCCGTCAGGGTGAGATCACACTGGGTGTGGAGGTCAATCCTCCCGATGTCCACTTTTGGATATCGGATACCGGCATGGGAATTGATTCGGAGCACAAGGAGCAAATCTTTGAGCCATTTGTGACCATCGATGATAACCGCCAGATTGCAGGCGGGATCGGGCTGGGTCTATCCATCACCCGGCACCTGGTTGCCCTGCATGGCGGGTCCATGAAACTGGATAGCATCCCCGGAAAGGGGTCCACCTTCCATATTTATTTGCCGCTTCCCGCGCTTGATTATGCGACACCGAAAAAACAACTGGATTTATCCCCGGTACTGTTACTTATTTCCCCATGTGACCAACCCGCACCCGAGATTGTCGATATGTGCAAGAGACAGAAACTCGAGATCTTCCCATATCAGAGCACGGATGATCTTGAATCTGTATTGAACCAGACCAATCCGGTGGCCATCGCATGGGACCTGTCTAACGCACAACCCGGTGACTGGACGCTTGTACGGCGCATCCGGAATTATCCCCATCTCAGTCAGGTGCCATTCATCCTGTACGGGCAGCTTGCAGAAACGCAGGTCGGGATGACGGGTTTTCTGACCAAGTCAGCCAACACCACCAGCCTGCATGAAGCCATCCTGGCCATGAAGCCATCCCAGGGTACCGGGCCGGTGTTGATCGTGGATGATGATCCACGTGAGCGCCAGCTGCATAAGAAGGTCGTGGAGAGCGGCCTGCCCGGATATCCCATCCTGATGGCAGAGAATGGAGAGATGGCATTGGAATTGATGGCCAGGGAGGCACCATCACTGGTTTTGCTTGACCTGATGATGCCCAACCTGAGTGGGGCGGATGTGCTTGACCGTATGCGGGCGGACGCGAATCTGCGCCTGGTTCCGGTCATCGTATTAAGTAAGAAAGTACTGACATTGGAGGATGTCAAGCGCATTGAAAAGCATACCCGGGTCACATTACAAAGCAAGGGGATCTGGTCAGAGGAAGAAACCGCGACAGCTTTGAACCGCGCCATCATCGGTGTGGATACACTTCCCGCGCATACCAGTGCATTTGTTAAACAAGCTATTGCTCACATGCAACAGAATTATGCCCGCCCGATCTCACGCTGGGAGATCGCCGAAGCCGTGGGTGTCAGCGAGGACTACCTCAGCCGCGTCTTTAATCAGGAACTCAAACTCTCACCCTGGGATTACCTTAACCGCTACCGGGTGCTTCAATCCAAGTATTTGCTTCTGAATACGACCCAGTCGATCGGTGCGATCGCCAGCCAGGTGGGTTTCAAGGACCAGGCATATTTCAGCCGGGTGTTCCACAAGATCACCGGCATGTCTCCCCAGGCTTTTCGCGAGTCTGGGCCGGACTGAATTCACTTTGATCCACACATCCGTGGAAGGCTGCACAGCAGCATGGTCTCGTATTGTGATGGAGCCACTGCTTACTGGTAAGGTTTCTCTCCCGGGTTCTCCACCCACTCATTTTTCGTGCAGGGGTATTGTTTAACAGCCTCGACCAGTTCGATGAATGCCCGGATGGTCATCACCAGGCGCTTGCTGAGCTGTTCATCTGCGATCTGACCATCCGGCGTGAAAGCTTTATGCGCCAGCGCCAGCGAGAACATATCGGGAAAGATACGTGCACCCAGGTATTCGAGCGGGATGCGCAAAGCCCACAGGCCACGATTACCACCGACCATCGAAGGAGATGCTGAAAGTAACAGCCCGTGCATACCATTGAAAGGTTGTGGTTTGAACAGGGAGGTCCAATCAATGGTATTCTTCAGGATCCCCGGAATGGAAGAGTTATTTTCCGGGGAAGCAATCACAAAAGCATCGTTCCCGGCCAATCGGTTGACAAAGGTGTCTATGGCAGGGGGAAAACCATGTGCATCCTTTTCATCCTGGTTGAAACCGGGGGCCAGAAAATCCGACATCTCTGCCCAATCCACCACGCCACCGGCCTCGCGGATGAATGTGGCCGCCAGTTTTGCCAGTTGTCTGTTCAGAGATGCCTTGCGCAGCGATGCTGAAAACACGAGGATCCGCACCGCAGCATGATCCTTCTTGTCATTCAGGGGTACTGGTTTATTATTCATTAAAGCCTCCATGCCGATTGGATCATTAAATATCGGGTAATAAATAGATCTCAGTCAGGCTGACCTTTCAATTAATCTGGCGGAGAAGAGCTGCCTCATCTTTTCCCAAAATCAAGGCCACAGTTCATTAATAAAGGTTGTATCCCGCCATGCCAGGCTATAAGGGCTGCTCATGTATATCACATACTGCCGATCAGGGGTAACGATTGGGCTGATGCAGTAATCGATATTCTCTATTCTCTGTGGTTCTGACCATCCGCTTCCAATTGCATAGGAAATAAATAAATACGGTGGGTCACTTTTGGTGGCAACTCGAGTAAAGAGCAGGTAGCTTTCATCAGGTGCAATATTGGGTGTGATCTCCAATTCATCTGTGTTAACAGGCGGATCGAGCAGGACAGGTTCTGTGTAGTTGCCATCAAGATACCTGGAAATGTATATGTCGGCCTCATTGGCGGAGAAGTACAGGTTGTAATTGGCTGCAACAGAAATGGTCCAATGCAAGCGATATGCATTGATCAAGTCAGGCAGTGGTTGCGGTGTTCCCCAACCTTCACCCTCCTTTTCCATCATCCATATATTCTCTTTGCCCGAGGATGATTCACCAGGTAAAGCGTCATCAGAAATGAAGTAGAGTCGCTCTCCATCCGGGGAAATGAAGGGGTCACGATAAGACCGCATGTCTTCGCTGAAGTAAATGATCGAGGCGGGTGTCCAGTCACCGGCTGCCAGCCGGCGTGTATAGATCGTCTTGGTCGAGTATTCGCCTCCCCAATAAACCACCTGCCCATCCGGAGAAAATGTGGGGGAGGAATGAAATGAACCGGAAGCGAATTGCCGGGGGGTGGCTCCTGGCAGGGATTGCCCCAGCCAGGGGTTTGTCAGTGTTGGTGTGGGAGTGATGGCTGCATGTGGACTGGGTGTGCTCACACAAGCGGTGGACAGGAAAAATAAGATTAACAGGCTGAATGGTCTCATGATCAAACGCTCCGGGCAATGAGTTTCGTATCCTTAATTATAGTAGCGTTCCTCCGGCTGAAAAAGGCTGGATTGGTATTGAGGTCGGTATGCAGGTACCCGATCGTGCGGGTGAATCATCTGTTTATGGTAGTCAGCTTCTGCGGGTGTCACTGCCGTTATTTGATCTCAGACAGTTTCACTGGGCGGTGTTCGCGCAACGATTTGTTGGCAGCCATGGCAATGACCGCTGCTATGCGACTATCCGTGGCGGTAACCGCTATGGGTTTGTCATCCAGTATGGCTTCCACAAATGCACTCATTTCTGCGGCATAGGCATCCAGATAGCGCTCCAGGAAGAAATCCGTTGGCTTGCTGGTGACCACACCTCTGGCGTTGCTGTATGTGGTCATATTGGGTGGATTATTGGCAATGGTTGCCATGCCGCCGGAACCGAAGATTTCCACCCGCTGGTCATAACCGTAAACCGCTCTGCGGCTGTTATCGATGGTTGCTAGGACACCGCTGGCAAGCTTGAGCGTGATGATGGCCGTGTCAATATCCCCGTACTTGCTGAAGATGGGATCCACCATCACATCACCCACTGCATAGACCTCGACCACCTCGCTGCCCGACAGGAAACGTGTCATGTCGAAATCATGAATGGTCATATCGAGGAACAAGCCGCCGGAGCTCTTGATGAATGCTGGCGGGGGTGGCGCGGGGTCGCGACTGGTGATACGCAGGATGTGCAGGTCACCGATTTTGCCCGATCGGATCATATCATGCAGCTGTTTAAAGCCGGGATCAAAACGCTTGTTGAACCCGATCTGGCATTTTACGCCGGCTTGATTAACCGCCGCAATAGCCCGGTCGATCTTTTCGAGTGTGAGGTCGATCGGTTTCTCACAGAAGATATGCTTGCCGGCTTTGGCTGCCGCGATCATCAGATCTGCGTGTGTATCGGTGGAAGATAAGATTGCGACCGCATCGATGCTCGTGTTCTCCATGATCTTTTGATAGTCATCATGGAAATTCTCCACGCGGTATTTCCTGGCCAGCTGTTGTGCGGCTTTGAGGTTCACATCTGCTATGGCTGCTATTTCTGCCCGGGGGATGCGGGTGGCCAGATTTTGTGCGTGGAGTTTACCGATGCGCCCAGCGCCGATTATCCCAATCTGGATCGTCCTTTTTCTGCTCATGTCACTCTCCAAGCTTTATGATAATCGATTCGGAGGGTGTCAGCATAGCCGATCTGAAAAACGAGGCGGCAAATGACTGAAATGCGCGCAGTGCCTTGTTCGTGTGATTTAAATTCATAAGGTCCTGGAAAGTAACCATAAATCTATCGATATGGCTCCAGGGTGATTTCTGTTTTTTCCAGCTTTGGACCGTTCAAAACGTTTGCATATCCATGGGAGCCCGTGGTTATGATCAATTCCAATGCCTGATCACCAGGGTTGTTGATGATCTTGTGCTGCTGGTTATCCGGGAGGGATGCCAGGGACAGACAGCCTGAGCGGGCAGGTAAAACCTGTGATAAACTTTCGAGCGCGGCAGACCGTAGCGGTGTTGGCGGTCCTGTCTTGAAAAGGAGTCTTATGTGCGGTATTTTTGGCATCGTGACCGATAAAGAGCAAAACCTGGGCCCAGTACTGATCGAGGCAGCCAGACGTCTCATGTATCGTGGTTATGATTCTGTCGGGGCTGCGACCATCAGCGCGGACCGCATTGATTTACGCAAGGATGTCGGACGCGTGGATGATGTGGCAGAAAAATACAAAATCGCCGAGATGAACGGCCAACGTGGAATCACCCAACTGCGCTGGGCAACATTCGGCGAGCCTTCTCAGGTCAATTCCCAGCCGCATCTGGACTCGGATGGAGATCTGGTTGGCGCCCACAACGGGAATGTGGTCAATAATGTTGAGCTGCGTGAGCAGTTCATGGCTGAAGGTATGACCGTCCGCTCGCAGAATGATGGGGAGTCCTGCGTTCATGCAGTGGAGCGCTATATCGATCAGGGCAAGGATTTCATCGAAGCGATAAGGCTGGCATATGCCGATTTGAAGGGGGATTACGCTTTTGTCATCGGCCGAATCAACGACGACCGACTGTATGCCATTAAGAAGGGTTCCGGTTTGGTGGTGGGTATTGGCGATGGTTTCACATGTGTATCATCGGATCTGCCATCCATCCTGCCGTTGACGCGCAAGGTGATCCGTCTGGAAGATGGCGAGATCATCACCATGCATTCTGACCGGGTCGAATTACGCTCAGTCACAGATGGTCACCTCATTCAGCGGGATGTGGATTTGATCACGGAAGAAATGAGCGCGGTCCAGAAGGGCGGGTTCGATCATTTCATGCTCAAGGAAATCCATGAACAGCCGCAGACCGCCCGGGAGGTGTTGCACCGCCTGGGAAGTGATCCCGGAGTAAAAGGCATCCTGGAAAAGATCACGAACGCCCGCCAGGTCTACTTCATTGGCTGCGGGACGAGTTATCATGCCTGCCTGGCCGGTTCTGTGTTCTTTGCACAGCTGGCGGGCAAGGCCGTGATCCCCGTTCTGGCGCCGCAGTTCATCCCACAATATGCACCGGCTGTCGGGCCGGAAGACGTGGGTGTTTTCGTCAGCCAGTCAGGTGAAACGAAGGATGTGCTGAATGCATTGCAGGCTGCCAGTGAAACAGGCATGACTTGCTTCGGTATCGCCAACGTGATCGGTTCCACACTGACCCGTAAAACCAGTATCTGGCTGCCGCTCAGTTGTGGTTACGAGATCAGCGTGCCGGCCACCAAGACTTTCACCAACCAGGTCATCATATTCCTTTACCTGGCGGACCGAATGGGAGGGGGAGATGGTAAAGCGCTTGATGACCTGCCGGAATTGATTGAGCAGACCATCCGCACCACAGGCAGGCAGGTCGAGGTGTTGGCACCCCTGGTCAATCCCTGGAATGATATGTACTGCCTGGGTTACGGTGCCACTTATCCCATCGCGCTCGAGGGAGCCCTGAAGTTAAAAGAGATTACCTATGCACACTGTGAAGGGATGCTGTCGACCGAATTCAAACATGGCCCGCTTTCAGCGGTGACAGCAGGTTTCCCTGTCTTTTTCGTGGCAGGGCCTGAAGACACAGCGCTGATCGTGAGTGGTATCAACGAAGTCACCTGCCGTGGCGGTCGGGCGATTGCGATCGGCGAAGCGGATAAGCAACTGAAGGTGAATGCCAGCGAAGTCATCGACCTCCCGCATTCCAACCCGGTTTTTGCCCCACTGTTGGCGGTGATCCCATTGCAGCTGCTCTCGTATCATCTGTCCATTGCCAGGGGATACGACCCTGATTACCCGCGTAATCTGAGCAAGACTCTCACCGTCGATTGAAGGCATTTTGCTGCCTGCCAGTATTCCCATGAAATGATCAACCAGTCCGGATCTTATTCAGCCTGGTTGTCCCAAGCATCCGTCAGTGGTCAACCTGGCGGTTTCCATTATTAACCTTTTGATCTTGATGATTTTCCTGGAAAGGCTTACTTGAATTGATCGGCAAAGTGGCAGGCAACGGTGTGGTGTGGCAGCAATTCCCGCATGACGGGCTCTTCACGGGCGCAGATCTTCCTGGCGATCGTGCAGCGCGGGTGGAAGCGGCAGCCTGAAGGTGGATCGATCGGGTTGGGGATCTCACCCTTGGGTAATTCCTGTGTGCGGCGTTTCTCAGGATCGGGTACCGGCACTGCTGCCAGCAGTGCCTGGGTGTAGGGGTGAAGTGGTCGCGAGTACACTTCACGCAGATCACCCATTTCCATCAGCTTGCCCAGATACATGATGCCGATGCGGTTGCAGATGTATTTGGCGGTCGCCAGGTCGTGGGTGATGAACAGGTAGGTCAGGTCGAACTCCTTCTTCAGGTTCATCATCAATTCAAGCAGCAGGGATCGCACAGAGACATCTGCCATGGCGATGGGTTCATCAGCCACGATCAACTCCGGATTGGTGACCAGGGCGCGCGCCAGCACGATCCGCTGGCGCTGGCCGCCGGAGATCTGGTGGGGAAACAGGTTGAAGAATGATTCAGGTGGGTTCATGCCCACCGCAGACAGGATGTTCAATACGCGTTGTTGCTGCTCCACTTTGGATAGTTCCCCCATGTGGATGGTGACCGGATGGAGGATTGCCTGGCCGATGGTCATACGCGGGTTCAGGGAAGCCAGCGGATCCTGGAAGACCAGCTGCATTCGGGAGCGCATGCGGCGCATCTCCTCATCATCAAGCAGGTTGAGATCGATGCCGTCGAATATCACATGGCCAGACGTGGGGTTGTGCAGGCGCAGAACCAGGCGTCCGACGGTGGATTTCCCCGATCCGCTTTCACCTGCCAGGCCGAAGACCTCACCACGCCGGATGTTGAAGCTGATTTCGTCTGCGGCATGCACGGCTGGAATATGGCCCCGATTGAGCAGCATGGCCAGAAACCCACTTTGGACCGGAAAATGCTTGGTGACATTTTCCATGCGCACCAGGTTTTCGGGCAACGTGGCTTGTGCGGTTTTGGATGGTGTCATGCTTTACCTTCCTTAGAGTACAGCCAGCAGGCGACCTGGCTGTCAGAACCCACTTTCTGGAGCACTGGATTCTTGCGGCTGCAGATCTTCATGCGGTCGGGGCAGCGCGGGTGGAATCGGCAGCCTGATGGGGGATCCAGCAAACTGGGGGGTGCCCCTTCCATTTTATATAGATCCTTATCGTCAAGGTCGATATTTGGCACCGAGCGCAGTAAACCACGCGTATAGGGGTGTTTGGGATTGGTGAAGATCTTGCGAACATCACCTATTTCCACGAGATGGGCAGCGTACATCACTGCCACACGATCGCAGATTTCAGCCACCACACCGATATTGTGGGTGATGAGCAGGATGGTCAAGTCGAATTCATGACGCAGTTCGCGCAGCAAATCCAGGAAATTGGCTTCCACGATCACATCCAGTGATGTGGTGGGTTCGTCGGCGATGACCAGTTTGGCACGCAGAGCCAGGGCCAGTGAGATCATGACCCGCTGGCGCATACCACCGGACATCTGGTGGGGGTACTCATTGAGGCGCTCGGAACGGATGCCCAGTTTCTCGGCCAGTTCACCGGCGCGCCGGTGTGCTTCTTCATTGGTGGTATTGGGCTCGTGCGCGTGGATGGTCTCGGTCAGGTGCTCAATGATCTTCTGGACCGGGTTGAGTGAGGTCATGGGATCCTGGAAGACCATGCCGATCTCACCACCACGTACAAAACGCATTTCATCTTCCGTCAGGGTCATCAGGTCACGTCCGTCAAACAACAATTGTCCGTTGGTGATCCTGGCAGGTTTACGATGCAGCCGCATCAGTGCCTTTCCCATGGTGGATTTACCACAGGCGGATTCACCCACCAGCCCGAGGATTTCACCGCGACGGATATCGAAGCTGACTGATTCGACTGCCCGCACATCACCCCCACGGGTGTGATATTCGACATCCAGATCTCGAATGGAGAAAAGGGGCTTGGCAGGCATCAGCGTTCCCTCAGCTTGGGGTTGAAAATCTCCATCAGGCTTTCACCCATCATGGTGAATGCCAGCACGATCAGCATGATGGCGATGCCCGGGAATGTGATCAGCCACCAGGCAGTTTGAATATGACGTTGCCCCCGTGCCAGATCGATACCCCAATCAGCAATGGTGGGCGGCAGGCCCAAACCGAGGAAAGACAGGCCGGCTCCCGTCAGGATGGCATCTGCCACGTTGACCGAGAAGATGATGACGATCGAGGGTATCACATTGGGAAAGATATATCGCCCCAGGATCTCCCAGCGGCGGGCGCCGATGCTTTGGGCTGCTTCAATATACACTTCTTCCTTGACGGCAAGGGTTTGTCCACGCGCAATACGATAATAAGTGGGTATGTAAAGGACCGCAATGGCGACGATCACATTGTAGATGCTGGGGCCAAGCACGGCGGTGATCGAGATGGCCAGTATCAGGCCGGGAAATGCATAGAGACTGTCCATCACCAGGCTTAATAAGCGGTCCAATTTACCGCTGAAGTATCCAGCCAGCAAGCCGAGGGGAAGACCGAGTAACAGGGAGATAATGGAGGAGCTGAAACCAATCAGGATGGCCACCCGGGTACCCCAGATCAAGCGGCTGAAAACATCCTGCCCGATATCGTTGGTCCCTAAAAGAAAACCACCGGCTGTGGCAGTTTCACTAATGATGGATGCCACACTGTGCAATTGCGGATAATCACTGGCAAACTCCGCGAATTCGCCCACATTGGCCACACCGGCCACGACATCACCCGCCACAATGGCATCCAGCAGATTGGGAATGGTGACATAGCGCTCGATGCGTGGGCGCAAGCGCAACCCGTTGTTTTCGTTGACCAGCTGCTCATCCACAACCTGCGATTGCTCATTGACAGCCACCGCCGATGGGGATCCCCGGATGACACCCACTGCCGGCCGGTCTGCATCAGTCCCCACAGCCAGATCGCGCAAGGATTCGATTGTGGTTTCTGTGCGCGTGATCAGCATGGGCAGGTCCGGGTACTCACCCGGCGCCAGGAAGCTGGTGCCCACGATCTGGTCAAACCGATAAGGCGCCAGCCATTGCGGAAAGAGGGCAACAAAGATGAAGCCGATCACCATCACGCTGGAAATGGCGACGAACCACCAGTCAGCGCCATACCATTTGCGCGCCTGGAACAGGCGCCGGACGAATCCCACTTGTTGAAGGTCCTTCTGCCATGCTTCGGTCTCGATGTTGGAAGTGTCGTTATCTTTAATGGACATGCTTAATACCTGACCCGTGGATCGAGTAATGAATAGATGATGTCAACCGCCAGGCTGATGACGGCCACCAGCAGGGCGAACATGGTGATGACGCTTTGTACGGCTGTATAGTCACGAGATGAAATGCGCAATACCAGGTAGCTGCCCATGCCTGGCCAGGAGAAGATGGTCTCAGTTAACACGGCCCCCGCCAGCAGGATGGCCACCTGCAATCCGATCAAGGTAATGACGGGGATCATGGCGTTCTTCAAGGCATGTCTGTAAACCACGATGTGTTCGCGGATACCGCGTGCCCGGGCGGCGGCAATGTAATCTGCCTGCAGGGTTTCGATCACGTTGATGCGGGTCATGCGCACAAATACACCCGACAGGATCAAACCCAGGGTGAATGTCGGCAGAACCAGGTGGATGATCACGGAAGCCAGGGCAGACCAGTTACCGCTGATCAGGGCGTCTATGAAATACAGATTGGTAACATGCTCCAGGCTGGTACCGATGACCGGGTCGATGCGGCCTGAGATCGGCAGCCATTTCAAAACCACGCCGAACAGGAGCTGCAGCATCAAGCCGAACCAGAAAATGGGCAGCGAGTAGATGATCACGGAATAGAGGCGCAGTGAATAATCCCTGGCAGTCTTGCGCCTGGCGGCTGCATAGGTGCCCCCGATAACACCGATGAACAATGCCAGGATGGAAGCGGGGATGACCAGCTCAAGCGTGGCCGGGAAGCGCTCGCTCATCTCATCGATGATTGGGCGGTGCCCACCCACCAGCGAATTACCGAAATCAAGGGTGATCATGTTCTTCAGAAAATCCCCGTATTGCGCGATCAAGGGTTTGTTCAGCCCGAGATTCTCCCGGATACGTTCGACCATTTCGGGGGTGCCCTTCGGTCCCAGGGCTGAACTGACCGGGTCACCCGGTAAAATGTGCATGATAAAGAAGACCAGGCTGCCCAGAATGAAGACCATTGGAAGGGTCAAACCGATGCGTGTCAGGATATAGCGCCGCAGACCAGTAGATCCCCTGATCAAGATATAGATGAGTAACACCAGGGAAGGAATGCCGATGATGGTAAAAATAATTGCGAGTGGTGACATGGCTCTGTATCGGAAATAAAAGAGGGGGGGCGGGATTATCCCGCCCCCCCGGCGAGCATTTTATGGTTCCTTGGTCAACATGGAGTAAGTAAATTCGACATTGCCGCCGATGTTGAGTGTTTCGGGGCTGCCGAAATCCGATGAGCCACGGATGTTGGAGCGATAGGTGATGTGCTCAGCCTGGAAGAAGAGCGGAAGCGTCACTACCAGGTCGGCATATACTTCCTGTGCCTGTACATACAGGGCTTCACGTTTGGCCATATCGGTTTCCACATCCGCTGCGGATAACAGATCGAGCAGTAGCTGGGCTTTGTCATTGATGGCCACACCAAAAGTGCTGCCGTCTGCTGCCAGGGCGACATCGGTACCCATGCCGCCGTTATACACGAATGGATCCAGGTAGTTGGACGCATCCGGGTAGTCGAAGAACCAGCCCAGTACGCCACCCTGATAGGAATTGCCGCCGGTCAGGGCCGGTACATAGGTTGACCACTCCTGGGCGGTCAGGTTCACCGTGAATACACCGGTTGCTTCAAGCTGCTGCTTGATGATCTCCATCCATGCAGATGTTTCAGCGCCGTAGTGCTCCGGGGGGTACCAGAGATCAAGGACACACTTGTTCGTCTCGTCGTATCCCGAATCGGCCAGGAAGGCTTTGGCAGCTTCCAGGTTGGGTGCCTGATACATGGTGTCGAAGACTTCCGTGGCTCCCATGAATCCGGGCGGGTTCGGGGAATAAAGCGGGTTGACTGTGCCGCTGTACACTGAATCTGAAATGGCATCGCGGTCGACGGAGGAAGCAATGGCTTTCAGAACGTTCGGGTCATCCATGGGTGGCATGTCATGGTTGAAGACCAGGAAACGGATGGCGCCGCCATCGACGGTGCCAACAGTCAGGCCATCGGTGGATTCCAACTCGGTGATCAACTGCGGCCCCAGGAAGCGCCACGCAACATCGATCTCACCGTTCTGAACAGCCAGGGCCATGGTCTGCGGATCTGAGAAGTAGCGGATGATGATTTTATCCGCTTGCGGCTTAAGATCGCCCGTGTAGTGTTTGTTTGGCTCGAGCACGAGCTGTTCGTTCTGTGTGAACTGGCTTACGAACCAGGAACCCACACCATAGAAGGGGGCGGTTGGGAACAACACGCATTCGCTGGCCAGGAAGGTGTCAGGATGGGCAGGCGTGTAGGGTGCTGTAGCAACCAACTGCGGGAAGTAAGCAACGGCACTTTTCAGCTGGAAAACGATGGTTGTATCATCTGGAGCCGTTATGCTCTCCACATACGGAATGGCTAGGGTATCTGCCACATCATTCGGGCAGGAAGGACCGATGGTCAACAAGCGGTTGAGCTGCCCGGCGAACATAGGCGCAGTCAACTTAAGGCCATCTGCAAACTTGATGTCATCCTTCATGGTGAAAGTGTAGGTCAGACCATCATCAGAGATGACCGGCATGCCGGTGGCCATATCGGCAACCAGGTCGCCCGTGCCCGGGTTCCAGCGCAGCAGGGTGCGACCGGTATTGCGGATCAACTCCCAGTCATGGGTGGAATAGGCATCTGCCGGGTCGAGACTGGCGATTTGATCTGTTACACCGATGATGATTTGGTTTTCGGCGGTTTTGGTGCCGCAGGCGGTCAGCAGCATACTGATGATCACCAGCGATCCCATTATGATATACATAGATTTCTTGAACATCTTATCCTCCACAAACATTGAATTTGATCTTGCTTTGTTTTGATTGCGTCTCATTGATTCTCTATCCAGGGCGCCTCCTCTCTGATAAAAAAATAATTGTTCATTATACAACACATTACAAAAGTCATGGGTATTTGTGACTTAAGTAATAATATTAAATTACTATACCACTTTGATGATAATTAACATACCCTACCTGCGATGGGTTTTTTGGGTTCTTAAGACTTATGAAGTGTACACTCGATGGTTGATCATCAGCGTGTGGAATGCGGGATATTACTGAAATATCGCCATATGACTGGACGCCAGGTCATGTTCCCGGATATGCCTGCTCATCAAATTTAGTCCGGGATTAACCCTTTAATAGTCCACCAGCCTATTGACTTTTCAAGTGAATGTGGTTATTATAGGCAATGTGAGCGGTCACGGTACCGTTCACGGTACCGCTCTCATCCCAAGAAAAAGGACGAGTGTCGTGGGTAGAACTGGAAAAGCCACAATTTATGAAGTTGCCCGGGAAGCCGGTGTTTCAAGGCAGACCGTCTCCAGGGTGATTAATAATAAGCCAGATGTGGCCTTGGATACCCGTAAACGTGTTTTAGATATCATTTCGGATCTTGAATACCAGCCCAGCGCGATCGCACGCAGCTTAAGCCAGCGGCGCAGCTACAATTTTGGGGTGTTAACCGCCGGGCTTAAATACATCGGCCCTTCCACGACCCTGAGCGGCATCACGGCCACAGCCGAAGAACTCGGTTACGGGCTCCTGCTGAAAGAACTCTCCAGTTTTAGTGCCAATAATATCCATCCGATATTGATCTGGTTCCTTTCCCACCAGGTGGATGGCATCTTATGGGCCGCACCGGAGATCGGCTCAAACCGTGATTGGATCAACGACATGCTCGACGAGATCCGCGTGCCGATCATTTTTCTCACCACCGAAAAGCGCGATGATATTTCCATTGTAACGATCGATAATTACCATGGTGCCAAAATGGCGACCCAGCATCTGCTTGACCTTGGCCGCAAACAGATCGGGCATATTGCCGGACCGCTTGAGTGGTGGGAAGCCAGGCAGCGCTTAAAAGGTTGGCAGGATGCCATGCGCGCAGCCGGGTTGAAAACGGAGAAGCGCATGGTTGTCGAGGGCAACTGGTCTTCGAAAAGCGGGAAGGTGGCCATCAATCAGTTGTTATCCGCCTACCCGGAGATGGATGGTGTATTTGTGGGAAATGATCAGATGGCACTCAGTGTCCTGCAAGCAGCATTCGAGCGGGGAATTTCGATCCCGGAACAACTGGCAGTCGTCGGGTTCGACGGTATCCCGGAAAGTGAGTACTACTGCCCATCCCTTACCACGATCTGCCAGAATCAACATCATTTAGGTTCCATAGCAGTACAGGAGCTTGTGCGATTGGTGGATGCCGTCAACCTGGAGAATCAGAAGGTTGAACCGATCCACCTCGCCATAAAACCAGAATTGATCATCCGAAGAAGCTCCGACCCTGATATTAGCAAAGGAGGTGACTGAGGGGTCCAGACATGGTTCCAACGATCCTGGCTGGCTGATTGCCGGCTTGATCGCACGAATTCAAAGAACTGAATCGCCGGTATGCTGTAAGAATGCACTGGCGTGTAGATTCAGTCAAACAGATTAAAGGAGAATAAGATGTTCAACAAGAACGTGATGCTGAGGATTTTCGTGCTGGCAGTAGTATTGTCCTTGGCGCTCAGCGCCTGCGGTGAGGCAGCGGTCGAAGCGCCGGTTGCCACCGAAGCGCCTGTTGTCGTGGCAACTGAAGCCCCCGCTGAAGAACCTGTTGTGCGCGGCAAGGGCTCCGGGCTTCCCTGCGCACCGAATTGCCAATACTCTGACCTGGTGGTTGGGTTCCTCCAGACCGGTTCAGAAGGTGGCTGGCGTGCTGCCAACACCGCTTCCTTCAATGAAACTGCAGAACAATTGGGTCTCACCCTCAAGTTCTACGATTCGCAAAATGATCTTGCCAAACAGGTTGCTGGATTCCAGCAATTCAACGAAGATCCCGATGTGAATGTGATCGTACTTTCAGCGTTGGAAACCACTGGTTGGGAGCAGCTGATCAAAGATGCATATGCTGCCGGAAAGATCGTGGTGATCCAGGATCGCCGTATCGATGCACCCGCTGATCTGTTTGAGACCTTTATCGGTGCTGACTTTGTTGAAGAAGGCCGAAAAGCTGCCCGTGAGATTTGTGAACTGCTCAAGGATAGTGATTCCAAGAATGTTTGGGAACTGGTGGGTAATGTGGGTTCATCCGCAGCCAAGGACCGTGGCCAGGGCTTCCGCGAAGCCATGGGCGAATGCGGCCTGGTGGTCACCAAGAGCCAGACAGCCAACTGGTCCATCACCGAGGGCAAGCAGGTTACCGAAGCCTGGCTAAAGGAAACCACCGATGTTCAGGCCATCTTTGGCCAGAACGATGAGATGGCCCTGGGCGCGATCGAAGCATTGAAAGAAGCCGGCCTGACCCCGGGTGTGGATGTTGTGGTTCTTTCCGTTGATGCCACCGCGGGTGCCTTTACCGCCATGCTCGCGGGTACCCTTAATGTCACCGTGGAATGCAACCCGCTGCTGGCCCCCCAGGTTTATGAAGCGGCCCTGATGGCTGCCAATGGTGAAGTTCTACCCGAGTGGGTCCCCTCACAGGAGGGTGTCTTCCGCTCGACAGATGCGAACCTTCAGGAAATTGCTGACGGACGCAAGTACTAATCATCCATGTGATGGATGGCTCTTATAGTCATCCATCACATCCAGAACATGTCAGATCAAAGGTCGGGGAGGGAAATCGAAATGCTCCCCGACCTTGATCGAGCGGATGGAATCCATGAAAGAGAAAAAGGCAGAAAGCTTACTGATCGAAATGCGCGGAATCACCAAGGTGTTTCCGGGCGTCAAGGCGCTGGATAATGTGGATTTCAACCTGAGGTACGGTGAGATCCATGCCCTGCTGGGCGGTAACGGTGCCGGTAAATCCACGCTGATTAAAGTCCTGACCGGTGTTGAAAAACCGGATTCCGGGAAAATATTCCTGATGGGCCATGAGGTAACCATCCGTTCACCACGGCATGCCCAGGAACTGGGCATCAGTACGGTATATCAGGAAGTCAATCTATGCCCCAATCTATCGGTGGCAGAGAATATTTTGATCGGCCGCCAGCCGATGATACGCGGTTGCATCGATTGGAAGGAAATGAATTCACAGGCGGCCGGGATTCTGAAACGAATACTTGGAATAGATATTGACGTCACCCAGTTGTTGGGCTCCTATTCGGTTGCGATCCAACAAATGGTGGCGATTGCACGAGCTCTGGAAATCGAATCAGCCAAGGTGCTGATCCTGGATGAGCCAACATCCAGTCTCACCACGAATGAGACTGAGCAGCTTTTTTCGGTCATGCGGAAATTAAAAAGTGAAAATGTCGGCATCATTTTTATCACCCATTTCCTCGACCAGGTGTATGAGGTTTCAGACCGCATCACGGTCATTCGCAACGGGAAATTGATCAGCTGTGATGATACCGCCTCACTTTCGAAAATGGATTTGATCATCAAAATGATTGGCAGGACCATTGCTGACCTGGATGAAATGGTCAAGATCAAGAACAAAACCACCCGCAATGTTGGCAAGGAAAATGTATTAAAGGCCACGGATTTCGGCCGTATGGATTGGGTCGAGCCAATGGATCTCAACCTCCATGATCGTGAGGTGCTTGGCCTGGCAGGCCTGGTCGGTTCAGGGCGAACAGAAACAGCCCTGCTGTTGTTTGGAGTCGACTCGCCTGATTCAGGCAGCCTGGAGGTCGGCAATCGAAAGATACGCAAGTACTCTCCCAACAATTCGATCCACCAGGGTATCGCCCTTTCTCCGGAAGACCGCAAAGCGGCCGGGATCATCGATGACCTGACGGTTAGAGAAAATATCATCCTGGCTTTACAAGCTGGTCGGGGGTGGTTCAAGCACCTGAACAGCAAGAATCAGACGCAAATTGCTGATAAATTCATCAAGCTTCTGGATATCTCCACACCGACAGCGGAGCAGCTCGTCAGAAACCTGAGCGGCGGTAACCAACAGAAAGTCATCCTTGCCCGTTGGCTGGCCATTAACCCGCGCGTTTTGATCCTCGATGAACCCACCCGTGGCATTGATGTTGGCACCAAGGCCGAAATCCAGAAACTGGTACTGACACTGGCTGAGGAGGGCAAGTCTGTCATTTTCATTTCATCCGAGCTGGAGGAAGTCATGCGTTGCAGTCACCGCATTTCGGTCCTCAGCGATAAAAAGAAGATCGCTGAATTCAGTGGACAGGTGGATGAACATGTCCTTCTCGAAACAATGGCAGGAAGTGGTTAATGAATAAATCATCAGTCTCGCTCTTCATTGATAAGTTTACATCCAGCCGGCTGTTCTACCCTTTACTGGCACTGGCACTGATTCTGGTGCTGGATGGTATTTTTATCCCGGATTTCTTCAGCATCCAGGTGCGAAATGGCGACCTGTATGGGCGCGTCATCGACATCATGCGCAATGCCTCAACGGTCATGGTTCTTGCGTTGGGTATGACCCTGGTGATCGCCACAGGCGGCATTGACCTTTCGGTTGGTGCCGTCATGGCCATTGCGGCATCAGTGGCTGCAATCATGATGAATCCCGTCATTATCGGTCTGGAGTTGCCGCCTGACCTGATGAAATTCATGAATGATCCGAATTTCACCTATTCCCCGCTCTGGGAGGTGATACTGGTTACCCTGCTGGTGGCGATCATCTGTGGCGCATGGAATGGCGCCCTGGTGGCGCATATGAAAATCCAACCCATGGTGGGAACACTCATTCTGATGATTGCCGGACGTGGAATTGCCCAGTTGATCACGAACGGGGTGCGTATCCAGATCTTTTATCAACCCTATGCCTATATCGGACAGGGATGGGCGGTTCTTCCTTTTTCATTGTATCTGGCATTCATTTTATTCGGTTTGATATGGCTGCTGGTGCGTAAAACTTCCATCGGCATGTTCATCGAATCAGTGGGCATTAATCCAAAAGCCAGCTTCTATAGCGGGATCAATGAGAAGAACATCAAGATGTTGGTCTATATCATTTGTGGATTGTGCGCTGGTATTGCCGGTCTGATCGCCAGTTCCAATATCAAGACCTCAGACGCGAATAATATCGGGTGGGCCATCGAGCTGGACGCCATCCTGGCGGTGGTGATCGGTGGTACTTCCATGGCCGGGGGTCGCTTTTCATTGCTGGCAAGCATGATTGGCGCGATGGTCATCCAGGCCATCACCACATCCATGTATGCGATCGGTGTGCCGGCATTCGCCCTGCAGGCCATTAAAGGTTTTGTGGTGGTCTTGGTCATCTTCCTGTATGCTGAACCGGTCAGGGCATTCTTCCAGAAACTGACACTTCGCAAGGCGGTGAAGGCATGAATACCAGAATTGCCACCTTCATCAAAAGAAACCGGCAATACATTCCGGTTATGGCAACTGCTTTGCTGGCAGTCTTGGCTTATACGGCCGGTGCGATCTTCTTTCCCGGCATGCGCAATCCCCAGGTGTTTTTCAACATATTCCGCAACAATTCTTACCTGTTGATCAGTGCTGTGGGCATGACCCTGGTCATCCTGACCGGCGGCATCGATCTGTCTGTCAGCGGAATGATCGCATTAACATCCGTGGCGACCGCTGCCCTCTTGCGGGGGGGCATGGATGCCGGGTGGGTCTTCCTGCTCATGCTCCTGATGGGAATGGCACTGGGTTCGATCATGGGCGGGTTCATTGCTTACCTGAAAGTACAGCCATTTATTGCCACACTGGCAGGCATGTGGATCACCAGGGGATTGTGTTTCTTCATCAGTGATGATGCGATTTCGATCAGTAACCCGACCGTTGAGCTGATCTCGCGCATCAGGATCTACATGCCCGGATTAACGGAACTGTTTGAATCCTCCGGTAAAGCACCTCCATATATTTCCATTTCCGTGGTGGTCGCGTTCATCATCTTTTTCGCAGGCATCTTCATTTCCCGTTATACACGCTTCGGGCGGACGATCTATGCCATCGGTGGCAATGAAGGTCATAATGAGCAATCCGCCATGCTGATGGGTTTACCGGTAACCACCACCAAGGTTCTGGTGTACACATTAAATGGATTTTGTTCAGCGCTGGCAGGCATCTTTTTTGCGGTTTTTGTCACCTCAGGTCATGGCCTGTATGCCACAGGGCTGGAGTTGGATGTGATCGCATCGGTCGTTATGGGTGGCACCATGTTGTCGGGTGGTTCCGGTTATGTGTTTGGGACTGTTTTTGGCGTTTTCATCCTCGGGCTGACCCAGACCCTGATCCAATTCAACGGCTCGCTGAGTTCCTGGTGGACAAAGGTCGTTATTGGCTTATTAACATTGATTTTCATTGGGGTCCAGAGTCTGTTGGGTCAAAGCAAGGGTGGTCGCAGGAAGGAAAGCTCATTAAGCGGTCAGGCCCTGGTGGATTACCGAAAGAAAAAACGCACCTTGACGATTGGGGCGATTGCCGCCGTTGCCATTTTGATTGGAATGGCTGTTTTGATGCCGAAGATTGGCAATCAAACCGGCGTTGATAGAACCGCTCAAGTTAAAAAATGTGAATTGCAGCCCTATCGTCAACATCAGGTGCCGGCCCTGATCGACAAGGGAGCCATCATCGTGTATGAGCGAAACGGTGGGCCGAATTGTATCGATGAACTGTATGCGATTTATCCCGATGGCCACATCACCGGGAATAACGTTGAGAAGGATATCGAAAAACAGATCACCATTGCAGATGTTGAATTATTGATGGCGGGTATAACCGATCAGGGCTGGTTCACCGATGAATTGTACGATACCTGGCACACACCCTGTGGACAATGTTACGGCTATTACCTGACGGTCGTTAAAGACGGACAAGAGAAGACCGTCATGGGTGTGGATGGTGGCACGGATGCCCCTGCCGTCTACTGGCAGATCATCTCACTGGTGAAGGGTACCGTACCCAAGTTTGATGTTTCTGATTAAGCCGTATGTCACATTAGTTAGGATATCGCACCATGAAAAGAAACCATGAAATCCTGATGATCTTCAGTCTTCTGATGTTCATTACTTTTGGATGTAAATACGTTTATATACCGGAGGATTTGATCTCGGCTAAGACGGATTATCTTGCCTGGAGTGCAGTGGTGACCGGCGTTTCGCAAACGGATGCGGGCGACTTGCATGTGGATGTCACCATCCAAAATGAGACTGGTGAGTGGAGCAGCATGCAGGCAGTCGTTGGAAAACCGGCCATTTTAAAGAGTGGGGGAACTCAAAGCACTTGTGATACTGTATATATCGGGACAGGCGGTCACCGGCTGGCACCAGGATTGCAAATACGGGGCTACACAACCGGAACAAAAGCTGAACCCACCACACAATTGCTTTATGTGGAATGCGCCGGTGTTCAAGTGGAGAAGGGCGCAGCGTTATTCATCAACTACGTCGCTTATAACGGGGACCTGGATTATTATCATCAGGACGCGAATGAGTCCAGCGGGACGTTGGAATTATCACTGGATGATATCGTGATGGACTTGAGTTACCCGGTGTTCACAGAAATCCCCGGATTGGCTGAAACAGAGGGCAGCGGGATTCTGGCTATCAGTCAAAACGTGGTCACTTTGACGGGAGTCCAACGCACGGAAGATGGATTGGAATTATCCTGGAAGAACTTTAACCCAACCAATTTTGCGCTCAAGACGCACATCGGTAATCCCCCGCTGATTGGATCCGATGGCATTATATACGGCATCTTCGAGATCATGGATATGGCTGAAACCCCCCTGACACCATCCAAGGGTGAGGCTAATTGGACGACGAAAGTGAAAGCACCTGCGGATGTAAGTGGCTTCTATATCCTGCTCAGCGTTGAAGACCAGCAGATGCGCTGGTATGTCAATCATTTGATCGATATTACAGGCTACTAAAGGGACGGGAAAAGTGGGCGAAAAACGGATGAAAACGGCGATAGGAGTTGACTTTGGCACTCTTTCCGGCAGGGCATCCATTGTGGATGTGGCCACAGGAAATGAAATCGCCTCACATGTGCATGAATATGCCAACGGGGTGATCGATGAGCATCTCCCCGGCAGTTCAACAAGGCTTGAACCGGATTGGGCTTTGCAGGACCCCAATGATTATCTGGAGGTCTTTAAAAACGCCATCCCGGCTGTCTTGAAAGCAAGTGGTGTCTCACCGGATGATGTGATCGGTATCGGGATTGATTTCACAGCCTGCACCATGTTGCCAACCAAAGCGGATGGAACCCCGCTTTGTTTTTTACCGGAATACCGGCAGCGGCCGCATGCCTGGGTGAAACTGTGGAAGCATCACGCTGCCCAGCCGGAGGCCAACCGCTTGAACGCTGTCGCCCGCCAGATGGGATTCGGGGATATCCTGGACCGTTACGGGGGCAAGATCAGTTCTGAGTGGTTTTTCCCCAAAGCCTGGCAGATCCTGGATGAAGACCCGGATATCTATGCTGCAGCGGATCGTCTGATCGAGGCCGCTGATTGGGTGGTCTGGCAATTGACCGGTATCGAAACCCGCAATTCCTGCACCGCAGGTTATAAAGCCATGTGGTCGAAGGAAAACGGCTTTCCGCCCGGGGCTTTCTTTAAAGCGCTTGATCCCGGTCTGGAAGATATCGTGTCTGAGAAGATGAAAACCGAGATCCTGCCGCTGGGAATGAAGGCCGGCGGTTTGACGGTTGAGGCAGCTGCCTGGACGGGGCTGAACCCGGGGACTTCTGTTGCGGTGGCCAATGTGGATGCGCATGTGGCTGTGCCGGCGGCCAGCGTGACTGAGAGTGGAAAAATGGTGATGATCATGGGCACATCCATCTGCCATATGGTCATTGGGGAAAGCGAGCAGGTGGTGCCGGGTATGTGCGGGGTGGTCATGGGCGGCATCCTGCCGGATAAACCCGGATTTGAGGCGGGGCAGTCCTGCGTCGGTGATCATTTTCAATGGTTCACTGAGAATTGTGTTCCGGATGATTACTTTACGACTGCCAGTCAAAAGGGAATCAGTATCCACCAGCTGCTGGAGGAAAAAGCCGGTTTACTGAAACCAGGGGAAAGCGGACTGCTTGCGCTGGATTGGTGGAATGGCAACCGCTCTGTGCTGGTGGATGTGGACCTGACCGGTATGTTGCTGGGAATGACACTGCTGACAAAACCCGAAGAGATCTACCGGTCTTTGATCGAAGCCACGGCCTACGGGACCCGGGTGATCATCGAGACTTTCAATGACCATCATGTTCCTGTTCGAGAGTTGATCGCCACCGGCGGGCTGCCGGATAAGAACAAGCTGTTGATGCAGATCTATGCCGATGTGACCGGTTTGCCGATATATATCCCGGCTGCCACCCAGATCGGTGCGCTGGGGTCTGCCATGCATGGTGCTGTTGCAGCCGGCAGTACTGCGGGTGGCTATGATTCCATTCTGGATGCCAGCCGGCACATGGCGCACCTGCGGGATGAATCCTATCATCCCATCCCGGAGCATAAACAAATCTACGACAGGCTTTTTCATGAATACAGACAGCTGCATGATTACTTCGGGCGTGGTCAAAATGATGTCATGAAACGTCTGAAGGAAATCAAGGCGGAGGTGTTCGCGCATGCTTGAGTTGTTACGTAAAAAAGTATGTGAGCTGCATCAGCTATTGCCGAATAATGATCTGGTTGTGTGGACCAGTGGCAATGTCAGTGCCCGTGATCCGGAATCAGGGCTGGTGGTCATTAAACCCAGCGGGGTGATGTACCCCGACCTGACACCGGAGAAGATGGTGGTGGTCGACCCGGACGGAAAAATCGTGCAAGGTACGCTCAAGCCATCCTCTGACACCCTGACGCATTTATATATCTACCGGAATCGGAAGGATGTGAACGGAATCGTTCACACCCACTCTCCCTATGCCACTGCATTTGCGGCAGTGGGGAAACCGATCCCGGCTGTATTGACCGCCATCTGTGACGAATTTGGAGGGTCGATCCCGGTGGCGGGTTTTGCCCCCATCGGTGATGAGGCCATCGGCAAGGAGGCATTGCGGGCGGTTGGATCAGGCAAGGCTGTGCTGATGCAGAATCATGGTGTCTTCACCATGGGTGATTCACCGGGCGCTGCTGTGAAATATGCCGTGCTGGTTGAAAATGCCGCACGGACTGTCTTCCTGGCACTCCAGATGGGTGACCCCATTCCAATACCAGATGACATGATCGCACAATTACACAAAAGATACACGGATGAATATGGCCAATAACCATCGTAATAAATAAATCAAGGAGTACTCGCATGTTTGATCCCAAAAAACTGGAAGTATGGTTCGTAACAGGAAGCCAACACCTGTATGGGCCAGAGACGCTTGAAAAGGTGGAGGAAGACTCCCGCGTTATCGCGAAAAAGCTGGGCGAATCCAGCCACATTCCTGTTTCAGTGGTCTTCAAGCCCGTGCAGACCACTCCGGAAAGTATTCGCGAACTATGCCTGGAGGCAAATTCCTCACAAACATGCATTGGTCTGGTCACATGGATGCATACTTTTTCGCCTGCCCAGATGTGGATCGCCGGGCTGAAGTCTCTCACCAAGCCGTTTGTTCATCTGCATACACAGTACAACCGGGAGATACCATGGTCAGAAATTGATATGGACTTTATGAACCTGAACCAATCTGCGCATGGTGATCGCGAGTTCGGATTCATTGCCAGCCGCATGCAACTGAATCGCAAAGTGGTGGTCGGTTATTGGCAGGATGAGACCGTCCAGCGGGAGCTGGGTGATTGGATCCGGGCAGCCTGTGCGGTCCATGATTGGAAATCATTAAAAGTGGCCCGTTTTGGCGACAACATGCGCGATGTGGCGGTTACAGAAGGCAACAAGGTGTCTGCGCAGATCCAATTTGGATTCAGCGTCAGTGGATACGGGGTGGGCGACCTGGTACGGGTGATCGGTGAGGTGGATGATCAAGCGGTTGCCCGGTTGGTTGATGAATACCTGGGCACCTATCAGGTGGCCCCCGAGCTGAAACCCGATGGCGACCGGCACCAATCCATGCGGGAAGGGGCGCGCATCGAGCTTGGCATGCGTCACTTTCTGGAAAATGGGGGTTACCATGCTTTTACAACGACTTTTGAGGATCTGAACGGGCTCAGCCAATTGCCGGGGTTGGCTGTTCAGCGCCTGATGGACGATGGTTATGGTTTCGGCGCAGAAGGCGATTGGAAAACCGCGGCACTGGTCCGTGCCATGAAAGTGATGGGCGTGGGAATGTCCAAGGGATGCAGTTTCATGGAGGATTACACCTATCATTTCAGCCCCAAGGGTGATCGCATCCTGGGTGCGCATATGCTGGAGGTGTGCTCTTCCATTGCCAAAACGAAGCCGGTGCTGGAGATCCTGCCGCTCTCCATTGGCGGAAAATCGGATCCGCTGCGCTTGATCTTTGATTCCAATACAGGTGAAGCGGTTGCCGCCTCGCTTGTGGATATGGGTCAGCGCTTCCGGTTGATTGTGAATGAAGTGGATGTGGTTCCAACCGAGGAACCCCTTCCGAAGCTGCCGGTGGCCAGGGCATACTGGAGCCCGCGCCCTGATCTGAAGACCGCTGCCGCCGCCTGGATACTGGCAGGAGGGGCGCACCATACCAGTTTCAGTTTTGACATCACCACACCACAACTGCAGGATTTTGCCGAGATGCTGGATATCGAGTTGCTGGTGATCGACAATCATACGTCCGTGCCAGCCTTCAAAAAGGAAATCCGTTGGAATGAGGTCTTTTATAACCTATCGCGGGGCTTCTAGGCGTTTCTTTTCCTCCTGATAACGTCAAGAGTCAGCTTGTTGAAGCTGACTCTTGACATTTAATATGTTAATGAAAACGAGATAGTGGATTTATCGCGATTTGGTGCGCGGGAACCAGGGGATGAAGGCACTGGTTCGTTCTTTATATTCCAGGAACCCGGGTTTTGACTCCATCGATCTCTCAAGCAGGGCAACCCCTGAAACCCCCACGATAAGAAAGGTCATCAGGATCGGGCTGAAGATCGTCCACCAGCCTCCGGCGGATACGGCGATCAGGTAATAACCCCACCATTGAGTTGCATCGCCGAAATAATTGGGGTGGCGGGTGTATCGCCAGACTCCGCTGGACATGATCTTGCCCTTGTTGGCCGGATTCGATATAAAGCGTGTCAGCTGGTAATCCCCGGTGAATTCAAAGAAGAAACCCACCGCCCATAGCAGCATACCCAGATAATCGCTGATGATCAGGTGGTCAGGTGTGGCACGGTACTGCGCTGCCAGGAGTGGGGCAGAGATGATCCACATCAGGATCCCCTGCAACAGGAAAACCTGAAAGAAGCTCTTCCACCACCATATATTGCCGGATTCGGCACGCCATTTTTGGTAACGGAAATCCTCAGGCTTGCCCCGGTTGCGCAGAAAAATATGTGTGGTCAGGCGTAATCCCCAGATGGTCACCAGGATGGAAAGGATGAGCTTTCGGGGGAGAAATCCATCCGGGGTGAGGAGGAAATATGCCCAGGTAGTGAGAACAAATCCAAATCCCCAAAAAATGTCCACGATGCTGGAATTCTTCAGACGCAGGCTGATGACCCAAAGGATCACCATAAAGGTCATGATGATGGCAAGACCGATCGTATAGATATTGATCAATGTCATTGGATACCTCTATTGATTTTATTTCTTGACACAGGCAAAGCCGACCACACCCGGGCCGAGATGGGATCCCAGCACCGGATTGACAATCCCAATCCAGGTCTCGAGACCCGCATACAGATCACGGACTTCATTTTTCAATGCCTCTGCCTGGTCCAATGCGTTGGAATGCAGGAAAGCCAGTTTTTCGAACGGGCTTAATGTGTGCAGCATGTGCAACAAACGCGTGAACGCATGCTTATGCGTCCGGACGCGCTCCACCCCCGAGATTCCATCGTTCATTTTCAAGATTGGTTTGATCTGGATCAGTTCACCGATGGTTGATAGGAACGGATTCATGCGACCGCTGCGCCGCAGGTATGTGAGTGTATCCAGGGCGGCCCAGACATGCGTGCGTTTGATCTGGCTTTCCAGTGTTTTCAGGATCTCCTTGACCGTCCTGCCGGTTTTGGCCAGTTCGGCTGCGGTCTGCACCAGGAAGCCGGTTCCCATGCTGAGTGAACGCGAATCCAATACGGTCACCGGTACCGAGGTGGTTTCGGCGGCTGCAATCCGGGCAACGTTCGAGATGGCGCTTAGTGATGACGAAATGTGAATCGATATGATTTCACTGGCCCCCTCCTCGGCCAGGGCATCATACATGGTGTGGAATTTGAGGGGTGATGGAACCGCCGTGGTGGGATGCTGGCTGAATGTGGGCAGCTTTCGGTAAAACTCTTCGCGGGTGATGTCAATTCCATCCAGGTATTGTTCGTCGCCAGCCTGGATATAAAGCGGTAAGACCCGGATGCCGTTTTCCGATACGTATTCTTCGGGAAGGTCACATGTGCTGTCGGTAATGATCCTCACTGTCATGGGTCACCTCAAAATAAGAATGACGCCGAACAGGATCTCGATCCCAAGGCTGATCCAATTGGAAGAATCCCTGGATCGATCGATGAATATGGAAGCCAGGCGGACGACTGCAATGACCAGGTAACCCAGCCCGAGCACCAGATATGCCGTTTCACCGAAGATGAAAGGGGCCACGCCGAGCGCGATGAATAACCCGCCAAAAATGGCGCGGATCTCTGAAATCCCACGGGCGCCCTCTGCTTTGATGCCGGTAAAGCCATATACCGCGGTGGGTTTGATCAGAGCCAGCAGGCCGGTGGCCACTGTAGCGATGGCAAAAATGATTTTCAGAATTGTCAGTATGTCCAAGTCTAATCTCCGTTTTCTTTGTTGATACCCTCAAGCAGGTCGAACAATTCCGCGTTCAGCGGTATATCTGACATGCTGTGACCATAATGGACAAAACGGGCGACGCCTGATTTATCCACGATCACCTGGGCGGGCATGCGACCCAGCTTGAAAAGGTTTACTTCCTGCCCGTACAGTTTCAGCACACTGGCTCCAGGATCGGGCAGCCCGATAAATGGCAGGTCATGCGCTTTCCAGTACGACTGAAATGCACCTGCTCCTTCAGGGCCAACAACGATGACCCGGGTGTTCAGGTTGATGAATTCTGAATGATCCTGGCGCAACTGCGCCATATGCCGCTGGCAGAACGGTCAGGTAAATCCGCGGTTGAAAACCAGCAGGACGTTGAACTTTCCCTTGAAATCGGATAAAGATACAGGTTGCCCTTTGAAATCAGGGAGGCTGAAAACAGGGGCGGTCTTATCCAGAGTCACTCTCGGCATCGATGTCTCCTTGCTTAATTATAGATGAAAATTCAATGCCCAGACAATGGCATCCAGAACCACTGTCTGGAAGCAAAAGAAGACACAACCCAACACAGCCAGTCGCTGCAGCCAGGCGGTTTTACGTGGATGGACTTTCAGCAGGGCATGGAACAAGCCAAGCGAGGCAATTGCGACGACCGCCAGATCCAGCCTGACGAGCCAGACCATGAGTGGGCTGGCTTGTCTGATGGTGAGCATGGTGAGTGGCAGCCAGAGCGCTGAAGAGATGAGTATGACGGCATACAGGGCATTGAATATCCTGTAGCCGTTCTTTTTCGGGATTTCCGCTTTATCCGCATCCAGGTGGAGGATGAAAATGGAAAAGATAAAGTACCCGGCTGCTGCCAGGAACATGGAAACGGTATAAACGGGTCGCAGATCCGGCGGCACACCACCCCACAGGATATCAGCTGCATTTGGGAATGTGAGGAAGCCCCATGCATAACTGCCCAGCACGGCCAGACCACCTAGGATATTGATGAGTATCAGGGATTTCTTAAGCTGGTGCATGTTCCTCCTCAAGCGTGTTTGCCCAACCAAACCCGCCTCCAATCACCCTGGCTGGTTTGAAGGGCAATGAACATGTACAGTGCGCCGGCCCAAAAGCCGAGCACCATCATCAGAAGGACCCAGATGATGGATGGCAGGATCGCCTTTTCCCGGTATACGATCCAGATCGAGAATAATGCGAACCCGACATAGAGATCGACCAGCGATACGATACCCCACGGCATGCCAAGCAGTTTACTGCCTTCCTGCATAAAATTGCCGATCGTGAATCCATAGATGAGAATGCCGGTCATAGCCAGCAATCCAACCAGAGAGATCGTTTTTGCCACTTTCATGATGTGCTCCTTTCAAGCGGTGAGGTCAACTGCCTGATGATTTACGCGGGTTGCGTCGCAGGACGTGGGCCATCAGCAGGGCAAGTGCAACCAACCCAAAAGTGATCCAGGTGGGTGCGGCAACCGCAGGTACAGCAGCATGCTTAAGCGCAATGCCAACTAATGCCCACAGGATGACCAGCGTATAGGCAATATCGCGGCGGGTGAAACTCATCATAGTGGAAATGAACAGGACAGCGGCCAGCATGATGATCGTCCAGGTTTCGGGCGCAAGGCCAAAGGCATCCCATTTCAGATAATCCAACAGCGAGGTGACATTGGCAACCGTGGCGACCGTGATCCACCCCAGGTAGATGCTGAAAACCACCCGCACCAGCCAGGTTTCCACCCTGTCAACGGTCGATTTGCCGGTACCCAAACGCAGATAGACCATGATCAGCGACAACAGCAGTACCAGCATGGCCAGGAGGGTCAGCGGGAAGATCTCATAGTGCCACAGGAATATCCAGGCGATATTCGCCAAACCACCCAGCACCACCCACCACCCGGTACTGCGCAGACGGGGGTTCGTGCGTTGGGTGGGCAAAGCCTGAAATATGGCATAGGCGATCAAGCCCAGATAGATCAAACCCCAAATTGAAAACACATAGCCTGCCGGTACGAAATATACATCGAACCGGTCTGAGACCTGGCCGGTGTTCAAGCCGTTGATCGGCAGGGCATTGGCCAGCCCATTCACGATAATAGTTGCCAGCAGTGTAACCAAGACGCTGACCTGACGCAGGGTATCCTTCATTTTTATCTCCTTGAAC
>JAFGXF010000089.1 GCA_016936755.1 Anaerolineaceae bacterium
AGGCTGAGGATCGATGCCAGGATCACCTTTTTTATTGAATCAAACCGATTGAAAAATACCAGCAGCACTCCGCCAAAGCCCATAAGGGTAAAGATGACAGCCAGCACACCGGGTTTTATGATTTCTTCACCCGCATGCCCAAAGAGTTGATAAAGGAACCATAATGAAGTCCCCGGTTCGACCATACGGTTGAGATGCCAGCTGTAAGGCTGCCAGACCGCCTGCCAGCCCCCCTGGATATAAGTCGGCAGGAGGATGGCAACAGACACAGCCAGAAAGGCCAGGGCCGTCCGCCAGGGAATTTTCTGCATGTGATTGAACTCATAAGCCAGGAAAAACGGGAAGATCAGTACCAGGTACCACTTGGTGAATACGCCCAGCGCCAGAAAGACCGCAGCAACGATAAAGCGGTCCTTCTTTAAGGCAGCCACAGCCAGCAAACCCAGGTACACCGGGAGGATATCAAAACGGTTCAAACAAAAATAAATCGCTGACGGCAGGAACATCAACCATGCCAGGTTCTTCCTTCCAACAGGCAGCATGCGCCATAATTGCCACATTGCCAGGATCGATATGACCATTATGAAAACCACCCAGAGGAAAACAAATCCAACCGTCAGCGGCCAGGAAGAAGGGATGATCAGCCGGGCCAGCCAGGTGATCGCGCCAAAGAGCAGGATCGGTATTTGAGGATATTCACTCTGGATGTCGACATATGGTATCTGACCGGTGATACTCCATAATCCTCGCTCTGCATATTTGGAGCGGTCATAGTAATCGTTGAAATAGCGCACATCTGATCCAAAGTTATTGCTGCCCATAACCAGGATGAGTACAATCACCATCATGATCAGGATGGTGATCAGACGATATTTGCGGGGGTTTTCAGCATTGAACATGGGTCAATTTTATCTCGATTAATTCAATAAAAAAAGGCAGTGCATGAAAAAACCTGCACTGCCTTTTACAATCGAATCAATCTAGACCATCACCTCTTCGGGGATGCGCATCACTTCATTCTTTTTGATCACTTCATCCGGGACCTTGAAGACCAGGTCTGTATCGATCATCTGGCGTACGTAGTTCTTAATTGTGGTATCCCAATACCGTTTGGTGATGTAATACACCCGCGCACCACCCAACTCATGCTGGTACTCCGGCCACGGGTAGGATGGTTGTGCCATTCCCAATCCCCAACGATACCAGCCATTGTAACTCTCGTAGGTTGCCCACCATTCCTTGTTGCCAAGTATTTCGAACCCGTAATAGGCCTTGGCATAATACATGACGGCACCAATACGGCCACCGCGAACAAGGGCCATCGTATGCAGGCTGATATTGATATCCTGGCTCATCAGACGTCCATTGGCAAACCCGGCCAGCAGGCCATCGATCAACCCGACCAACACATAGGGATCCTTGAGGCGCTTGCGATACCAGCCGAGGATCTCCGAATAAACACGGGCACCCACGATATCATAGAAATCGTGGTCGGTTTCCATGACCTTCTTCATATAATCCATCATCTGGGGAGCTTCTTCAAGCTTTGCCTCGCGGATGTACATGAGACGGCCATCTTTTAATGTGATCACGGCACCTGGCCAGGGCTTGATATCCATCGGAGGAGCCTGAAGCAATGGCTCGATTTCGCGCACATCGATCTCGATCTTTTCCTGCGATACTTTCTCTGGGGGTTCTAGATACATGGCGACCTCTCTGCTAACGGGTTATAAGCCGGCAAGGTTGGCGGCTGTATTCTTTTGGATGTTCTCAACGTGCTTCGGGTCGTAATAATCACCGAATTTGGTATGCGTCTTGGCTTCTGCTTTCTTCTTCATTAAATCCTGATATTCATCATCCTCGACCATCGCCACGCAGCGGCCGATGCTGGATTCGCCGTCAACAAAACGCCATGGGAAGAAACCAATGGTGACGCGGCGGTTGAGCAGCAGGTCAATGTCGCCGCCGATGCATTCTGCATGAATTATTCCCTTGGGGAACAGGTCGATATGCATCTGTTGATACTTGGTGTCATCGAATACTTCTTCCAACGAGCCGCCATATTTCTTTTTGAAGACCTTGTCGGCCACTTTGGCTTCACGCGGCATCCAGTTGCGGCAGATGGTGTTCATCGGGTGATCTGCGGAACCACAATCGACGCCAATCCAGGAAATGCCCTTTTTCTCCGCCCACTCCACGTACTCGCGGTCGGGGCCCGGGTGCTTGATCATGTAGCGCACTTCATCCGCGGTCGGCATATCCCAGCCGAAGTGGTGATAACCCGTGTGAATGAGCAGGATGTCATCCTTCTTGATCTCCACCCGGTCTTCGATCATTTTCGAAGTATAGATGTCATAATCGCCACAGGCATCACTCAAGTCAACGATCACACCTTCATGGACCAGGAAATCCATCGACAGTGAAGCGATATCCTTGCCGGGAGTGTAAAAGTGGATTTCGCCATCCAGGTGTGTGCCCAGGTGATTCGAGTGGGTAACCACCATGCCGTTGGCGCCATTGGGAGCCAGGCGTTTAAAATATTTCACCTGGAGGGGCTCGTAGGTTGGCCAGGGTGGAGTAGCAATGCCAAGGGGAATGGTCAAATCAATGAACTTCATAGCTTTACTCCTTTATAAAGTTGAATTTAGGAATAATCGGGGAAATTGCCCGATGATACCATCCTTATCTTATCAAAACCGGCCATAATTACTATTGAGTTTTTCTGTGAATAATTACGCCGATTGTCACAACCAATATTTGGATTCAATGTGGATCATTCACGTTGATACGGTTTGAGCAAAGCGGATGGTACCGACACATTGCGGCCGGCAATTGTCAACGCCAGTATCGTGACAATATATGGAAGTGTCATTAATAGCTCATAAGGGAGCTTGATCCCGGTAGCCTGTAAAGCCAGCTGCAAGGCAAAGAAACCGCCAAACAGGAGCGACCCCCAGAGTACGCCAATCGCTTTCCAGTTGGCGAAGATGATCAATGCGATGCAGACCCACCCGCGTCCTGAAATGATGCCAAAGGACATGGCTCCCAACATCGCCTGGGAGAGAAATGCACCTCCAACAGCCATCAAGGCGCCACCGATCATCTGGGATTGGGTGCGGATGCGATACACATTCAGTCCAGCAGCATCTGCTGCCTCGGGATTCTCACCAACTGCCCTGATATTCAATCCAAAGCGGGTTCTATTGATAATCCAACCGACTAATGGAATCAGTGCAAAAGCGATATATGTCAACAATCTTTGTTCGAAAATGGTCCCGAGATATGGAACCCCTTCGAAGGGTGAGATGGTCGGGAAGGTGCTAATGGAAGGCATGACGGATGGCTCACCAAAGATCATGCGGAAGCCGAACAAGGACAAAGCGGTCCATAATAATGTCAAACCCAAACCGGAGACATGCTGGTTTACACCAAGGCGCACTGTCAGCAAAGCCATCACCAAACCGGCAATCACCCCGGCGATGATCGCCATGAGCAGCCCCAACCAGAGGGAGCCGGTCAGTTTTGCGGCCGTGAAACCCACAAAAGCACCCAGGAACATGATGCCTTCGATCCCCAAATTGAGAACACCAGAACGTTCAGAGAAGAGTTCGCCGAGGGTACCAAAAATCAGCGGTGTTGCCACCCGCAAGGTGGCAGCAAGTAACCCGACGATAAAAATATTCTCCATATCACACCTTTTTGATGCGGTAGTTTACTAACACGAACATGGCCAGGGTCACCAGCAACAATGTGGTTTGAACGGTATCACCCAAATAGGTGGGTAATCCCAGAGCACGGCTGACACCCTGCGCACCTGTATCGATCAAACCGATGAATAAGGCCGAGGGTATGACGGCTAAAGGGTTTAATGCAGCGAACATGGCAACAATGATCCCACTATATCCCAGACCACTTGCAACGGCTTCAATCAAATGAAAGTGAATACCAGCAATATCCCCGCCACCGGCCAGTCCGGCAAAGCCACCGCTGACCAAAGCGGCAATGAATAATGTGCCATTTACATTTATCCCGGCAAAACGGGCAGCGGTCTTGCCCATTCCGAGTGCCCGCATCTTCAACCCCAGCGATGTCCGCGCGAGGACAAACCACTCGATCACGATGACCACCAGGGCCACGAGAAAACCCATATGCAAGCGCGAGCGTGGGATTAACCTCAAAAAATGGGCCGTCTCTGAGATTTCGGGTGATTGTGGCCAGCCGGTTAACGGGTTGCGCCAAAAATTATTCAAGGTATAGGCAATGATGAAAAGAATGATCGAGTTGAACAAAAGTGTCGTCACAACCTCATCCACAGCCAATTTGGCTTTCAGCCAGGCAGGTATTAAGGCCCAGAGCGCCCCAGCCAAAAAACTCACCAGGATCATAACCGGGATCGACACTGCAGGAGGAACATCCACCAGCATGATGCCGGCACCTGTGGCTGCAAATGCACCGGCCAGGAATTGCCCTTCACCCCCAATATTCCAGTACCCGGCGGTAAAAGCGAAAATCGCACATGCCCCGGTAAGCAGCAAGGGGGTGGCTTTAACCAATACCTCCAGGGCACTGACACGGTCACTCAGGGGTGCAATTAGGAAGTAATAATAAGCTTCAAGCGGGTTCCCTCCTGCGATAAGGATCAGGATCGAAGTGATGATAAAAGTCACCAGGATGGATAGAACCGGGATCAGAACGCGCATCCAGATGGTCGCAGGGACTTTAACAATTTTAAATTTCATCTATGTTTTCTGCTTTCCAATTGATCCGCACATCATCAACCCAAGCTTTTCCCTGGTCACTTCTTCAATGGGCAATATCCCGACGATCTGACCCTCATAAATTACAGCAACGCGATCCGATAATGACATGATCTCATCCAAATCCTCAGAGAGCAGCAATACTGCTGCACCGCGATCACGCTGATCCAGCAAGCGGTGATCCACATAATCTGTGGCTCCGACATCCAGCCCACGTGTTGGTTGAGAAGCCAGAACGAACTTTGGCTCACGTGAGAGGGTTCGCGCCAGAATGACCTTCTGCATATTCCCCCCCGAGAGTGTACGCAGCCGATCCTCCGGCCTGGCCTTAATATCATATTCCTTGATCAATTTTTCAGCATTCTGATGGATCTTCTTACGGTCAAGCACTCCATGGCTGACAAATTCATCCAGATATTCAAGCGCGATATTTTCAGCCACAGTCAGTTCGCCAACTAGGCTGGCATGTCGATCTTCGGCGATTCGCCCGATTCCGGCACGCGTAATTTGTAACGGTTCCGTTCCGGTCAGGTTTCGGTCTTCAAGGTGGAACTGACCCCCGGTCGGCTTTATGGTTCCTGAAAGGATGCCAGTCAATTCGGATTGCCCATTGCCGGAAACCCCGGCTATTCCCAAAATCTCCCCGGTATGGACTTCAAAGCTTACATCACGAAGTGTATCCAATCCTTTTTTATCACGCAACGAGAGATTCTCAACTCGCAGAATGACCTTACCTCGAGGTGCTTTTCCCTGACGCTTCACTCCAAACGTCTCGTGCCCAACCATCATGCAAGCCAACTCGGTTTTATTCGTCTCTCCCTTGACTACGGTCCCTGCCATCTTCCCCAAACGTAACACTGAGATACGGTCACAAAGCGCCATAACCTCGTTCAGTTTGTGGCTGATGAATACAACGGATAAGCCGCTTTTTCGCAGTCTTTCAAGCACCTCAAACAGCACATCAACTTCCTGGGGGACCAGTACGGCTGTCGGTTCATCCAAAATAAGGACTTTGGCATTTCGATTTAATGCTTTCAGGATCTCCACCCTTTGTCGCTCACCCACTGACAGACTGCTGATCAGAGCGTCAGGCTTTACCGGGATTCCATACTGTTCCGCCGCATCCGAAATCTTTTGTTCGATCGTTCTTTTATTGATGGTTATGGAACCTTTTTCCCCCAGGGTCAGGTTCTCGGCTACAGTCAAGGTTGATACGAGCGTGAAATGCTGTGTGACCATGCCGATCCTGTTATGGATCGCATCCTTGGGCGAAACGATCGATACCCGCCTTCCATTTACCTGAATATCCCCCTCATCCGCATGATAAAGCCCATAGAGGATGCGCATTAAGGTGGTTTTACCAGCGCCATTTTCTCCCAATAAAGCATGGATCTCGCCTGCTTTGAGTTCAAAATCCACATTATCATTCGCAACAAGGTCCCCAAACCGTTTTGTGATACCTGTCATCTGGATTGCATTCATCACTATTCCTCACTAAACGCGGTTCTAACACCCATTCGGATAACGGCAGGTAGATAACGATTTATGAATAAACATAATAATTGCTGAATATCAATCAAATTCCTGGAATTCAATGAGGGCAGGGGGATTTCCCCTGCCCTCCAGATAAAACACTACTCAATTGGAACAGGAGCCGTGTCATTGATGTTGACGCGGAATGATCCGTTTCGAATAGCTTCTTCCTTCGCCTCGACCAAATCTTTGAGTGAGGTCGGGATCTTGCTTTCAGTATCATGGTATGGGGCCAGGAAAGCGCCACCCTTAGCAAACATGCTGAAGTCCTTCAAATCCTGAGCTGTGTAAGCCCCGGCTGAAACGGTCTTCACCAGATACTCAATGGTAGGATACCAATCCCAAGCCACACTCGAGAGGACATACTCGGGAGCCTGTTCATATTGATCAACCATCATGCCAATTGCATAAACACCCTTTTCCTTGGCTGCATCGATCACACCATAGCGTTCAGCATAAAGAACATCCGCGCCTTGTGCAATTTGGGCCAGGGCGGCTTCTTTTGCGGCCGCGGGATCGAACCACGAGTTGATGTAACTGATCTTGGTCTTGATATCAGGATTGACCTCAAGCGCGCCCTCCTGGAATGCATTCACGATACGGTTCACTTCGGGTACAGGTTGAGCCGCCACTATTCCAACGATGCCACTCTCCGACATGCCAGCTGCCAGCATACCAGCCAGATAGCCCGCTTCCTGCAGCCAGTTATCAAAAACGGAGAAATTGGGATCCACCGGACCACCACCTGAGCCAAAGGCGAATGCAATTTCGGGGTAATCTGCAGCGACACGACGTGCAGCTTCTTCGTTGCCATAGGAATCACCTACGATAATATCCGGCTTTTCCTGCTCACAGGCCTCGCGAAGTACGCGTTCCATATCACCGGCATAACCAATATTTTCAGTGTAGGTGTACTCGATCAGACCATTTTCCTGAGCTTTGAGAAGTGCGCCATGAACAGCGCCATCCCAAGGTTCTTCAATCGGTGTGGCGAAAGCCCCAAAAACCTTGATCTTTCCAGCTTCACCTGTAGTTCCACCCGTTCCGGCGGCCTTTGGTGCACAGCCCACAACCATTGTGAGAACAATCAACATTGAAACAGCGATATAGAGCAATTTCTTGGCCATCGTATCTTCTCCTTATCAATACTTAATCGATACCAACAGGTTCACTTGGTCAGTACTCTTTACAGGTCAACCTCCTTTCTTCACACAATACGGTGATAGCCGAAGCGTTAAGTATTTGGATCCAAAATCCATCTGCACAGTATTCCCGGATCACCACTCCCGGGTTTTTACAACATGCAACATCTTTTCTTTATCCACCACTTTTCCATGACTGATGGTGCAGGCTGGTGCCTCATGAAAGCGTAAAGCATCATTAACAGTCGGCTGGTCAAGGACCACCAGATTAGCCGGGGCACCTTCTTTCAAGATGTGATCCTGCAACCCGATACCGCGGGCAGGCAGGGTGGACACCATGTCATACAGGATTTCCTGATCCTCCTTGGTCGACATCCATAAGGTGTGGGCAGATAAGAACGCACATTCAAGCATGTTATTACGCCCGAAAGCATAATAGGCATCCGAGATATCATCCTGACCGATAAAGACCAACACACCATCCTGATGCAGCTTCTGAACCGGCGCTACCATCGGACCTGTCTGTGGTGCGGTCGACCAGCCCATCCCGGCTTTCTTGAGCAGAAATTCCAGTTTTTTAAGGTAAGGTTCCGGATAAAGCGCTGCCGCCCGGCCATGGTGAGCCAGAGAGCGTCCCTGCCAGCCACGCTTGATGGTTTCCAGTGCCATTAATTCAAGCGACCGTAAACCCGGATCACCTGCATCATCAACCAGCATGGAAACCGGTTTGTTATACTTTTCGGCGATATCGAAGATGGTTTTTACATGAGTGGCGACATCCGCATCGGTGTATTCAATCCAGGGAATACCACCCACAACATCCGCACCCAGGTCCATGGCTTCGCGCACCAGTTTTTCAGCCCCGGGTTCACGAGCAATTCCATCCTGGGCAAAAGCGACCACCTGCATATCCACAATTCCCTTGAACTCATCGCGGACACGGATAAGTGCCTTGACTCCTTCCAGCTTCGCTTTTGTATCCACATCTGCAAATGCACGCATATGCGTGCAACCGTAAATCGCTGCGTAAGCGGTTGCCTTGCGGACGTTTTTAACGATCCATTTCTCATCGTACTTCTCTTTGACCCTCATAGCCAATTCAATGGCAGTCATTGCAGCACCCATTGATTTTTCAGAGCCATGATAGGCCTTGATGCCTTCGTCATCCATCATTTCGAGTGTATATACTTTGCAGGTATGCAGATGTGCATTGACAAACGACTCTGTCACCAGGTTTTCCCCGGCATCGATAACCATCGCCGCATCCCCCGTCACCTTCTCTGCCAGGGCGGTGATCTTCCCACCGGATATTCCAATCTCGAACAATTGATCTGCCTGGGAGCGTAATTTCGCCCGCTTGATCAATATATCAAATGTGCCAGTCATGTAACCTCCAAATCTGTTTATGCATCATGCTTTCTTTGAAATTACATCCTTGATTCGCTTTTTATCCGCTGGAATGTCATAAATGCGAACACCAATGGCATCATAAATCGCATTCAGGATAGCCGGTGCGGTTGCCATGGACGGCGCTTCCGCAAAGCCTTTGGCACCCTGGGGGCCTTGTGGATGGGGGACTTCAACAATTAATGGAACTACTTCAGGTGTCATCTCCGCTGTTGGTAGTCTGACCTTGTATAGTGAATCAGTTGTGTTGACACCGTTCTCGATGATGTAATGCTCCGATAAAGCAGATCCTACACCCATCATCACACCACCATGTATCTGGGCTTCAATGGCTGCCCGGTTAATGATTTTTCCAACATCCACAGCTGCCACCACCTTTAGAACATTCACTTCACCAGTGTCTGGATCGACTTCCACGAGGGCGGCCTGGGTGGTATAGGAATAACACCAATGAGTGGGTTGTGAGACAAAGTCCGGGCTGCCCCATTTGGAAACATGGCTTTTCTCAAATATCTGAGCAGTTGCGGGCGGCACGTATTCCTTTTCCATGTGGAAGTGTTCGCCAAGCGCCCTGAGCTCAATACCGTTTCCAGTTTCCCGATCGACAATCCTGCTGAGATCAAACTGTAAATTCGATGGGTTTACACCGATTTGATCGGCAACCCGGTTAAACAACTCGGCTTTAAGCGCCTGGCAGGTCAACAGCAGGGCATTTCCTGTCATGAATGTCTGACGGGATGCTGTGGTTGGACCAGTGGGCGGGGTCAGGGCTGTATCAGGCCCATAAACTGATATCCGTTCAGGACTGACACCCAGCTCACGTGCAGCCAGTGTAACCAGAGCAGACTGAGCGCCCTGACCGTATTCATGTTGACTGTGATGGATGGTGAAATGCCCATCCACGTCAAGATCGACGCGCGTTCCTGACTTCTCTGGCAGATTGTGACCAAAACCTGCATTTTTCACCGCTGATGCAAATCCCAAACCAATTTTCTTCCCATTGGATGAAGTGGCGGGTTTCTTTATTTGCTCATTTTTAACAGCCTGGATAGTCTGTTTAATGCCAGCCACACCCGGTTCCAGGACATGATCCGCGACTGTGACCATTCCGTCATCAAGCGCATTGATCATACGAAAATCCAATGGGTCCATTTTTAAGGCTATCGCCATGGCATCCATTTGCTGTTCAAGGCCAACGGCCACCTGATTGACCCCAAAACCGCGCATGGCACCAGCCAATACATTATTGGTATACCAGGATTCCCCGAGTATCTTAAAGTTGGGAACAAAGTAAGGGCCAGCAGCGAAGACCGCCGTATTCTCAAGCACATCCAAACCCAGCGAACAGTATGCGCCAGTGTCAAGAACCACCCTGGATTCCATAGCCAGAAGATGCCCTTCAGAATCAACACCAGTCTTGTAATGCATCCATGCGGGATGGCGTTTGACATGCACCCGCAACGACTCTTCGCGAGAGAGGGTGATCTTGACCGGTTTGCCTGTCTTAATCGCGCCCAAGGCAAGATGTTGGTGGAAGATCAAATCCTCCTTGCCACCGAAAGCCCCACCAGGCATTATGGCAATCACTCTGATTTTTTCCTCAGGCAAATCAAGAATTTCAGACAACTGTGTGCGATCATCAAAGGCACACTGGGTTGGGTATTTAATGACGACACCGCCATCATCAGTGGTGTAGGCCAGACCAGACTCGGGTTCGAGAAAGCCATGCTCGATAAATGGCGTTGTGTAGTCGCCTTCGATCACCACTTTGCATTTTTTAAAGGCTTCTTCAACATCCCCCCGCACGATGGATACTCTATGAAGCAGATTTCCTTTCTCATGCACTTTGGGAGCATCCGGTTTAGCAGCATCCAGAGGTGAAAAAACCCCTGGCAGCACTTTATATTCCACTTTTATTCTCCCCAAAGCTTCTGCCGCGATCTCCGGGCGATCTGCGAATACGGATGCCACCGAATCGCCGATATAACGCACTTTCTTTTCGGCGATGGCTGGTTGATCACGAATGACGATACCCGATTGGTTTTTACCCGGGATGTCTTTTGCCGTGATTACAGCCCTTACCCCGGGTAGCGCCTCTGCTTCCGATGTATCGATACTGAGGATTTCTGCATGTGGATGAGCTGACCAGAGCACTTTGCCATACAACATATCCTCCATCAGCAGATCATCAGCATATTGCTTTTTACCCGTGACGATTTCTTCTGCAACATCATCCAACATGGCATGTTGCGGCATAGCGCCCGCGGGCGGCCCCTGATGTTTTGATTTGCCCGCCCGGCGTTCTGCTGCCAATTGTATGGCTTTAATGATATTCACATAACCTGTACAACGGCAAAGATTCCGATTTTGAGCAAGTGCCTTCTTGATATCATTAACGCTTGGCTCCGGATTGGCATCCAGCAATGCCTTGGCAGACATGATCATCCCGGCAGTACAAAATCCACATTGGATTGCTCCCGCATCGATAAAGGCTTGTTGGATAGGGTCCAGTTCACCACTGATGGCCAAACCTTCAATAGTGATGATATTCGCGCCATCCAGGCGGTTGACCTTGACCAGACAGGAACGGGTCAGCTTTCCGTCAATGATCACCGAGCAGGCACCGCAATGTCCATCTGAACAGCCATCTTTCGTGCCCATCAAGCCCAAGTCATCCCGAAGAAATCTTAATAATGATTGTTTTGCTGTTACTTCTGCTTTAACTGGCTTGCCGTTTACAGTCAATTCGATTGGTATAAGGTTATCGCTCATATCCATATAATCCTTATGCAATAATTGTTTCTCAGTTTATGAATTCTTTTCAACAAAGAACAAAACTGGGTATCCTTTTGCAGAGTTCAAACTTGCTTCTCATCCAATTGAATACCCAGATCTCGGGATTTTATCTATTTGACTACACCCGCATCCACCAACGCGAGGTAGACCTTCTCAGGCAAATATGGCGGTGAACCGACCCTCACACCGGTGGCATCAAAGATCGCATTGGCGATGGCCGGGATGGTCGGCACCATCGAATGCTCACCGACCCCGCGCGCCCCATAAGGGCCATCATCCTGTGGTACCTCAACAATGATGGATTCAATTTTTAAGGGCGCATCCGCTGTTGTTGCAATGCGATAATCCACAAAACTCGGATTCTGAAGCACACCGTCCTTTAGCTTCAGCCCTTCAAAGAAAGCGGTGCTTAAACCCATGCCAAAACCGCCTTCCATCTGGGTTTTCACAAGATCGGGGTTGATGGCTTTGCCGACATCAAACGCGCCTACTGCCTTCAGGATCTCCACCCTGCCTGTGAGGGTATCCACCTCCAGCTCAACAGCCTGGCAGCCGGTAGTGTAGTGCACAACAGCCCGGCTTCCCTGGCCGGTTTCCGGATCAAGCCCGGTAACATATGAAGGCATGAAGCTGCCGCGTCCCACAATCGGACCTCCGACCCAGCTGTTAAAGTTATCTTGAGGGATGCCGTAGATGACGATATCTTTTAGCGAAATGCTTTGTTCACTCTTATAAGAGATTACCACACCGTTAACGATATCCAGATCATCGGGGTCTTCCTTCCATGCTTTTGCTACCGTTTCAAGAATCTGCTGGCGGGCATCACGGGCAGCCCGGACAACTGCGTTACCCATCGACCAGGTCAATCGGCTGGCCACGGTTTGCCATTCATAAGGGCTGACATCCGTATCAACCGGCCTCGCAATGCGCACGCTCTCCACAGGCACACCCAACGCACCAGCCGCCATTTGCGACATGACCGTGTGGGTCCCCTGGCCAATTTCCTGCCCACCCAGCCCCAATGTCAGGGTGGCATCCTCGTTCAATTCAATCCAAGCACTCGAGCCTGCATTTGGCGGCATGGCAGGCGCCTTCCACATGCTGGCAATACCTTTTCCGCGCAGTTTGTTGGGG
>JAFGXF010000090.1 GCA_016936755.1 Anaerolineaceae bacterium
CAGCGGTGGATGTTCAATGGCGCGAAGCATAAACCGCCCGGATGATGAAAAGCCACACCGGATGTATCATCCCGGCAGATCGGTCTTCGATCGCAATGTCAGGTCAGCCGGACAATGCCTGCTCCAAAATATCCAGATACGGTTGCGGGTGGGTCAGCAGAGCGACATGCCCCATCCCGCCCAAATCGAACCACTCCGCCGGCCGGCCGAACAGGCGCTCATAAGCCGCGGCATCCCGGTCGCTCTGGGTGGGGTCGTTGGCCGAACTCAGCACGATCAAACGACCCTGCCAGTATCGCAGCACTTCGGGCTTGACAGCACGCTTCTGAATCATATCGGCTGACACTGCAAAATGGGATACCAAATCTGCACGGGTCAACTCCTCCATGATGAGGTATTGAACAACCTGTACCCATTCAGCCTGTTTTCCTGAACCAGAAGGCAGGACTTTGCGCAGCCCGTTCAGGAACAGTTTTTTTGTGCTTCGCTCCGGCAAAATATGAAACAGTGCAATGGCCAGGTAATCAGCCGCCAACCATATACGGCTGTAATCCGCCGGTCCGCCACTCGATATCACCAGTGTCTCCACACGTTCCGGCCTTGCAGACAGGTAAGCCTGTGCCAGCATGCTGCCGTATGACTGCCCGGCCAGGATAAAGCGTATAATTTTCTCGGTCTCCAGAATTTTATCGACAGCCTGGATGAATTCATCCACATGCTGCATGGGAGGGTAATCCGGTGCGATGACGGTATGCTGCTTAGCGGCTCCCTTTAAAAATGAATATCCCAGCGCAGCCCGCCGCAACCCACCCGTCAGCCACAGGATGGGTGTGCCCTGCCCAAGACGGTAATATGGCCAAACCACGCCACCGGACTCCACGCTTTTACCATACCGGTCTTTAAAACTGCGAACTGCTTCCTGGATCTCCATGTGTCCTCCTTGGGTTATTCAGCATGCCCCCCCAATTATCTCACATGGACTGGTCCACATGCATCTGTATGCGGGGAAACTGCCTGTTGCATCAAAGGGGTTTCTCGTGTATGATTAATTTAATATTCCGGAATCAATATTTCATAACTATATATTGTAAGTAAAAGAGGAGGCAAGTCATGGCATACGGTTTTACAAATTCCAAGGGCGTCACCTATTATCTGCATACGGTCATCCGCGAACTCAAGAGCGGCAAGAAACAGCAATTGTTCTTCTTTGCCAAAGAGGTCAAGGCGGGTGCCCTGGACGCCGTTCCGGATGGTTACCAGGTGATGGAAACCAAGACCGGTCTCCCGGTCATGAAGCGGAAATAATTCGCTTCAATTATCGTCTAAAAACAGGAGCCACGCTGATGCGTGGCTCCCTGCATTTCCCGGGACAGCTTGATACGATTACCAAAACTTCATCGTTTTGACAGGGGGTAATTCGGCACGATCATCGATATTTCAGGCAAAACCTTTCGATAAGGATGCTTTAACCCTTCCTCGCAAGCTTCACAATTTATTCACAAGTTCTTCAGAGATTCCACACAGGTAAATTATATAAAGAATATAATCTGAAGGTGAGAATGTCGAAGAATAATCAAGTGAAATGGTGGGTTGGTGCGATCCTGTTTATCGGATTTTTGCTGACCTTTTTTATGGATTTAACCGGCCTGGAGCTTCACCAGTGGTTGGGGATTAGCGTGGGCATCCTGCTTATTTATCACCTGCTGGCGCACCTGGATTGGGTCAATGCAGTGGCCGAACGCCTTTTCGGGGGAACCAGCAACCGTGCAAGGCTTTACCTGTTGGTCGACATCATCATTGCCTGTGGATTCGGGTTCATCATTGGCACGGGTCTGCTCATGTCAACCTGGTTCCAGATTCCACTGGTCAATTACGATTTCTGGTGGTCCTTTCATATACTCTTCAGCATCGGCACATTGATCATGGTCGCCTTGAAACTGCTCCTTCACTGGCGCTGGATCGTGACGACCTTTCGAAAATCCCGCATGGTGCAGAGGAGAAATCCTGTCATTCCGGCTCCTGCTCAAGTTGCGGTCAACTCCTCCCCCATCGGCCGCAGGCAGTTTCTAAGCGTGGCAGGTATGATTGGCATTGGAACACTGGTCGCCGCGAGCAGCGCGCTGAAGAGTTTGAAGTTCATCCAGGATGCCCAAACCAATGTGTATGCCCAGGAGCCTCCGGCACCCACATACGAATCACAACCCCCACAGATGATTGAAAATACGGCGCCCCCGATCAGCGAGCCGGCACCCACCAGCGCTGCGACCCCCACCTCCGTCCAGGCGACGCCGACCAGCGCGCCTGTCAACTGCACCGTACGCTGCAACCATCATTGTGCTTACCCGGGGCGCTGCCGCAAATACGTCGACCTGAACAACAACAACCTGTGCGACTACGGCGAGTGCCTGTGATGCAGAAATTGAGAAGAAAGTGGTTTTTTAAGCCGTGTAAGCCAAAAGACAGTACCTGCAGCATCTTCTTTTAGACACTCCTGGTAAGCATGAACGAACCCGGAATGACGAAGTACAATCCCTTTAAGGATTTTCGATTGAGCCGGGTTATTCATGGTCGCATCAAGTTCACTGCCAGCAGCAACCGTGGCGTATATCAACCATCTCTGTTAACCGTCCCGGCATACCGGAAGATCATCGCTGCCGGAGTATTTTTGAAACCGTATACGGGCAAAGTGTTATGGGCGGACCTCACCCAGGGACCATTCAGCGAAGAAACCATACCCGATGAAAATCCCGGGTTTCATGACGGGCTTGTTGAACGGTGCTGGCCGCCTGTTTACCGGGCCTGGATGGTGGTCGGCAAATCCCCATTGACCGCCACCTGGGGCGACGCCAACTGCGCCGCTACACTGGCTTGGTCATCAAACCGTGCGGTTATGACGGCATCCTGGTCAGGCGTATCAGCCCGGAACCGGTGCATGTGCTCATCGACAACCATGCACCGCAACTGAAAAGTGCGGGTCACCTGTCGGTGGGGATCCCCCAAACCGGCATACCCAACCAGAAACCCTGCCAGAGCCGGGACGAAATGATATAATTACAGATATTAGACAGGGGGCTTTTATGAGCCACAGTATTACATCTTCCTGCACAGGATGCACAGCTTGTCAGAAAATTTGCCCGGTGAATGCAATTAGCGGGGAGCGAAATGACCTGCATATCATTGATGCAGCCATCTGCATCGATTGTGGTGCCTGCGGCAGGGTCTGCCCGGATTCTGCCGTCAAAGATCCGGAAGGTGTGGTCTGCAAGATGGTCAAACGTTCCCAATGGCCCAAGCCGGTCATCGAGGAAGACCAATGCATCTCGTGCGGGGTTTGTTTGCAGGCCTGCCCCACCGGCGTGTTGGATTTTAGAACAGGATCGGATCACCAGGTTCATGCCGTAGCCTGGTTGAAAGACCCATCCAACTGCATCGCTTGTGGATTCTGTGAAGCAGCCTGCCCGGTTAACGCAATTTCAATGAAAGAACCTGTACCTGATTTCGCCTGATAACATATCCAAACGGGGCGAAGCCATCCAAAAAGCTGCGCAGAGCGCTGTTGTAAAAAGCCGGGCGACTCCACCGGACCAATCTGTTGATGTTTTGGGCGAGGAAGCGCCAGGATCCGACGGCCATGCGTATTGATATTCCCTGCGGCACAAGAATAAATGCTTCCCGACGCGTGAATTCAGCCAGGCAGAAATACAACCGCCCTGCGTCTTCGAACCGTTGCCACCATTGACCATGGCTGAGATAGGGGATTGATGCACAGCAGGGAAACGCCATCTTCCGGCGACCTTCCGCCCATGAACAAACCCTGCCTGCATTTATTGAACAGGTTGATCTTTGTGTGCCTTGTAAGTCGCCAGGGCACGCGTCCGGGCAAAGGCATGCTCAACCAGCGGAGACGGATAATCCCGACCGATGATGACCCCACAGGCATGCTGCTCAGATGTCGTCATCTCCCAGGGGTTATGGATATAGCGGTCTGGAACCCCGGTTAATTCCGGAACCCAGCGGCGCACGTACCCGCCGATGGGATCGTACTTTTTCCCCTGCAGGGTTGGATTGAAAATTCGAAAATACGGTGCGGCATCCGTCCCGCTGCCAGCCACCCACTGCCAGCCACCGTTATTGGAAGCCGGGTCACCATCCATCAGTGCCTGCATGAACCAGTGCTCTCCAGCCTGCCAGTTGATCAACAGATGCTTGACCAGGAAGGAAGCCGCGATCATGCGCGCACGGTTATGCATCCAGCCGGTGGCCGCCAGCTGGCGCATGGCTGCATCCACCACCGGGTAACCAGTCTGGCCGGTCTGCCATGCTTGCAGGTCATGCGGCGCGTCCCGCCAGGGGAACCTGCTCATACCGGGTTTAAAAGAAGACTGAAGCACCGCAGGATATTGAGAGAGTATGGATCGGTAGAACTCCCGCCAGATCAGCTCATTCAACCAGGTATCACAACCTGCCCGGGATCGGGCATCCGGTGCACTGCCGGCGGATCGCACTGCTGAGATCACCACCTGTCGAATGGAGATCAATCCGAAACGTATGTGGGCTGAAAGTCGGGATGTACCATCCAGGTCCATGCGGTCCCTGGTTTCACGGTAAGAGAAAATCGGTCCATCCAAAAAAACATTCAGACGCCGCCGGGCTTCCGCCTCGCCTGGTTCGGAGCCCACCCATGCGGGTGATCCCGGGATTTGTTCCGAGGGCAGTTCAGGGATCGGGTTAAGACTGCCAGGGGCTGGAAGCATTTGATCACTGAACGGCAGGGCTTTCCAGGCCCGGCTGTAAGGCGTAAACACCCTGTACGGACGTCCGTCAGCATTTTTGACCGCCCCTGGCGGGTAAAAACCGGCCCCATGAACCAGATGCAGGTCAACCTGCCGGGCAACCGAAGCATCGCGCTGACTGGCATACGGTGAGACATCCGCTTCGGCAAATACGCGGCTTGCGTGACTTTCAGCAGCCAGGCGCTTTAGTTCAACAGCTGGATGTCCACGGCGGATGATCAATCCGGAACCCAAACGCACCAGGTCATTCTCCAGTGCGCGCAAGCCGGCAAACAGGAAAGACTGACGTTTTTCCGCAGGCCTGCCCAGCAGATGATCATCCAGAATGAATACCGGCAGTACTGATTGGCGCTCACCCAGTGCGGCGCTGAGTGCGGCGTTATCATTCAGACGCAGATCCCGGCGAATCCACCAGATATTCATCACTTTACGCCATTCGATCGACTTGATTTGCGGTTGTATTCCTGGAAAGAAAGGCGGTCATCCAGTCCAAGATCGTTTTACCGTTTGACCCCATTTCCTGTGCCAGCACCTGCATGTAGGATCTCAAGTAGCCAGCCAGAAGATCAGCAGACAGATGGTGGGTGGATAATAATCCACTCAACCATTCCAGGTCCGGGTCGATCAAGGCCGGATCCCCAAATTTCAGGGCAGTCTCGAGTCGATCCCCCAGGTAGGCATTCACATCCCGGAGCTGTTCAACTGGCAGGCCCGGCTCAGGCAGCCCCGCATATACGGCCAACTCGATGCGCGGACGACTCTCGTGGTATTGTTCAAGCAGGGTGCTCCAGTCATTGACAGAATTATCGATCACAGGCTGAGCCTGCACACCACTTAACAGATGCTCAATGGCGGCCAATGCACCGGGAAGAGTATCTCCGAGGAAATGGGCTGGAATCAGGGTGGTTAAGGTTGGAATGCGGTTAAAGACCAATCCACCATAGGCCAGGGGAACACCCCACCCCTTTAGCAGGTTGGCTGCCGATAGAATGGCGGCGGCTGTTGTGAGCTGCTGTGCGGTAAAAATCACCAGGTCAGGCCGGATGGCCGTGATGGTCGGAAGCATCTCTTCCAGGGGAATATCCGCTCCCAGGTCGATCACCTTGTATCCTTTACGTCTGAGCATTAAACCCAGAAACAGGGATGGATAGGTGTGCAGTTCGCCGGGGGGACAACCCAGCATGATGGTTTGCATGCGGGTCGGATCTGGAGCTGCATGGATGAGCGCCTGGAGCCGGCGCATCACCTGGGCAGAGACGAAATGTTCCTGCTGTGCCGTGGCTGAACCACGATACCATCGTTCACCGACCTCGTTTAATGCCTTTTGAAACAGTTCCACACATATGCGTTCCAGCGGATACATAGCCAGCGCCTCGTTTAAAATATCATCTGCCGGATGCCGGTTAAAAGCCAGGCAGGCATCCAGCCACTGCCGGCGCAGAACATCCAGCGGCACCCCGTTATCCGGCTGCCGCGCTGAGGTATGTACCCCTCCCGCACCGCGCTGCCCGAGTGGATTGCGTCCGGCGGCCACGAGTTCCTTCCATAGTTCCGTTGCCCGGTGAATGCGCATGCCCTCCCCCTGGCGCGCCTGAAGCCATTTGATGGTGTCGATGTCCTGGCGGGTGTACAGACGCTGCCCTCCGGAGGAGCGGGAGGGTTTGGGCAATCCATACCGGCGCTCCCAGG
>JAFGXF010000091.1 GCA_016936755.1 Anaerolineaceae bacterium
ATGTAAAAGCAGGGTATAGCCTGTTGCCACTTCAACTGGAACATGGTAAGCCGTCAACAGGGCAATCCCTGGCGCATCGAAAGTACCGACATATCCTGGTGCAGATGGTATTGTGGTGGCGAGATTGACAATCCCATTCATTAACATCAGGGCAAAGTAACTTAATTTAAACGTGAAAGCTTGCATTACAAACCAGTATTTGCCCGTTTCAAGCAACCAGATCACGATGGAGGTCAAGAATACCATGGCCACCTCGCGCGGTGAACGCAAAGCTTCAAGCCCTTCCAGGAACCGCGCAGTAAGATTGGTGATTTTTCCTCTGAGTTTTGTGGGTATGACTCTGTTAATCATCCAGGTCGTGAAGATCTGAATACGGCTTGGGAACATTGCTGCAAGCAGAAAAATCATCAACACGATGAGGAAAATACCAGCCCCCCACAACGCCAACGTCTGGATATTTCCAATAAAACCAGAATCCCCCGTTAACCTAGCCAATTCGGGCAGATTCATGAATATAAATCCCAGCATAACCACCCCATCAAAAACACGCTCAACGACAATGGTGGCCAGTGATGCGGACATGGGAATGTCTTCCCTTTTCCTTAATATGTACGCCCGCAGCACCTCACCCGCACGATATGGATAAATATTATTGCCCATGTATCCGATGGTAACGATGGGAAACATCTTCTTGGTTTGGATGGTCTTCAATGGGCGTAACAGGTAATGCCATCGCCAGGCACGTGCCCATACCGCCACAAAATATATGGCGACACCTGGTAAAAGCCAGATATAATTGGCTTCCTTTATAACGGCCCACACCAGGTTGAATTCCTGGTTTCGAAAGGCGAAATATAGCAAGACCAGGCTGATGATCACACCCAGCCAAAAAATCCAGCGTTTCATGCAGCGAATTCTATCATGTTACCCTTTTTTATCATGTGGCATCATTTACCAAGGGAGCTTGAGATCGTTGTGGAGAATCCAGCCCAATAGAGACACCATCAAGAAAGCCGCATGATTGATTCAACAGCTTTGCCCATCTGGATATTGCAGGGTTTGGTCCCGGTGAGAGCATCATGTTTAATGAGCGCCGGGCTGATATCAAAGCTGCAATGGAAGCCTTGATCTATGAATAGGTGGAGTTGTTCTTTCGAACAACCAGGACCCGGGATTGACTAAAGATTTAAACCGGCATCTCCAACTGTAATTCGTGCTATCGGGGGCATCACTCTCTTATAACGATTCTTTCTCACCCGCGCGATCACCTGTTCAACAAACTCGCTTGAAAAACCTTCATGAACACATTCCTCGGGTGTTTTCTCTTTTTCGATTAGTAAAAATAAGAGTTGGTCAACCAGCTGATAAGTAAATCCCAACTCCCCCTCATCGGTCTGGCCGATCCACAAATCCGCAGATGGCGGTTTATGGATGATCACCTCGGGAACCTTCATGGCCATGGCCAGTTGACGGACCTGAGTCTTGTAAAGATCACCAAGCGGGTTTAAACCACAGGCTGAATCACCATAAATGGTTGAGTATCCTAAGAGGATCTCGGTCTTATTCCCGGTACCCAGGACCAATGCATTATTAGCAGCGGATTGATCGAATAAAATAATCATCCTGGCCCGGGCCATAATGTTTCCCTTGCGTGTTGCATTTGTATTGGAAGATAATTCAATCAACCCATCAACCACTCCGGTGATTGGCATGATCAATGATCTAATATTGACAGCATTAATTACCAGGTCGGCATGCTTCAATGAGTCAGCAGACGATGTTGCATATGGCATACAAATAGCCAGAACATTATCACTTCCAAGCGCTTCAACTGCCAGATAACAGGCGAGTGATGAATCCAATCCACCTGATAATCCGATGACCACTTTTGTGAAACCGTTGCGTGTCAACTCATTACGAATAAACTCAACCAGTTTGCTGCGAACGAGGTTGGTGTTGATGGATAGATTGGCACTTAGATGATTTTTCATGGATACCTAATCCTTCTAATGTAGATGTGTCCGATTAGCAAATTTAACATATAAATGGATTATTATGTTATTTTAATTGAAAAACCGCCTGGTATATTCATACCAGGTGGTTTCGTTTATAAGCAGGATTACGGCATCTGATTGTTGGTAGCCCAATCATCGCCAAGAATGATCTGTATGTCTATCGTCGCATCAGGATCATAACGGTTCATAATCAGGCTGGTCTGAATGTTCATCAGTTGAGCAAGATAGGCGGCGGTATATGGTTTGGCAGAATAAATGATCATCGTGGTCAGCCCTTGTGCCTGACCATCACCGACTTCGGTAACATTGAATCCCAAACCCTTCAAGTAATCACCGGTCCGACCGGCCAGGCCACTGGAACCTGTCCCATTTTGTATGGACACTGAAGCCTTTTCAGCTTTCATAAGCTCCGTTGGATCGGTTGAGACCTCTACCGGGGCAACCGGCCCACTGGTTGTGAATATCTCGTCCCTAACGATACGTATTTTATCCGGAATAGGACGTAAAATATCCAACCCGTCTGGTGAGGTTTCGAATTCCACTTGCTCAGAACCAATAAGCGCCGTTTTGATATTTGGCACAGGTATTTGTGAAGCAAGCAAACCAAGCTGAACAATTTGATCCAGGGAAAGGTTGGTGTGGATGCCGGATGAAAGGTCAGCGTAAATCGATGGTGCGTTCGCGATCATTTTTGGCATTTGATCCCATTTCAGAATCTGATCACGGATAGCCATGATAGCTTCCTGTTGTCGCTGGGCCCGCCCAAAATCATCGCCGCTCCCCTTTCTGGCTCGAACATAGGCCAAAGCCCATCTGCCAGTCAAGGTCCATGCGCCTGGCTCGAGAGTTGTGGTATTCCACTGGCCAATCGGATCAAGAACCATGGGTTCTGAAAGATGTACTTTGATTCCACCTATATCATCGATGAATTTTACAAATGCCTCAAAATCAACCTGGGCATAATAATTAATCGGAACCCCCAGCAACTCCTCGACTGTTTTTACTGCCAGCCCGGGGCCTCCCCCAGGCAATTGATATACCTCCCCAATATAATACGCAGTATTGATTTTTCCATAATCATAGCCTGGAATGTTAACCCACAGATCGCGTGGTATTGAAAGCATGCCGGCTGTCTTTGTAAGGGGGTCAATCGTGAAAAGGATCATGGTATCTGTACGAGGGATTTCCCCTTTTTCCCAATCGCGGGCATCCAGACCCATAAACAGCAGATTAACCCGGTTGACACCATCCCAGGGTCGTGGTGTCGGACCCGCCTCTGACTGAAGCATCGGCCCGGCAGCAGTTCCGGAGGATGAGGTGATCACCGGATCACCCGGGAGATTAATCATCGTTTGAGTCGCGGTTACATAGCGCACTGCAATGAAAGCCACAATGGCTGTGGCTATCCCCAGCACTATGAAAAGACCAAGCAGGATGCGTGTCAAACCATCCTTCGGGAGAGTTATGCGCGTGTTTTTATTTCGGGATCGTCTCATAATTGTTAAATACTCATTTATCAGTTGGACTAAACAGACTAATCCAGTAGTGCAATAACCGTACCATATAAGAAAGCATTCACGAAAACGCTATTTTACAGGTGGTGGCGGAACCGGAAGTTTATCCTCTTTCGTATTCTGCCACTTATCACCCTCTGATATCAGCATCACAGGGATATCATCACTGATCGGATATTTTCGTTGGCAATCTGTGCAGATCAACCATGATTCCTTATACAACTGTAATTTTCCATCCTTTTCACGAACACATGCCGGACATCGAAGAATATCAAGCAATTCCTTACTAACCATTATTACCTCCAGTTAGGGGTTTAATACGATTTGATCTACGGATTTTACCATAGGCGGTTCATGACTCTGGTGTCGGAATGTCTGTTGTGCCTGGTCCATATTCAAAAACTGCCTGCCAGGGAAGATAGTGGGTACGGAACTCATCATGAAAAAGCAGGCTGCCATTACGGTAGACCAAGCGCGTGACATTGACATCTGCACCCTCAGCTTCCCAATCAAGTTGTTTGATCTCGTCTTTTTCCAGGTCCGGATTCTCGCGATACAGAGGTTCTGGGGCTTCGACGATATTCATCGGTCCCGTTGTATGCCACTCAACGCTGCGTCCATCAGCAGTTGAATAAAACTTCCAGGTAATTGAAGTGTTCCGGGCATATGTCTCCATCAGCAACCAATATGGGGTGTCGTTCGTAAATTTAACATCCACCAATGGAACGAAAACTGTGGCATCCAATCCGGCCAGGGTTGGATCAATCCCGCCGTTAGGCCGTTGTTCATAATAAGATACGCGGTATGCATGGGCATGCCGCTCAGAAATCGGAAATCCGGCGTGAAACGCTGTTCGAAATAATGTAGTTGACACCTGGCACACACCACCGCCAATACCCTTTATGGTCTGATCGCCAAAAATGATCAGCGCTTCTGCATAACCATTATCCAGGCTGATATCGCCGAGTGCCTCCGCCATCGAAAACACAGCACCAGGTGGTACCAGCAATCCATGAAAACGATCTGCTGCTGCTTTAATATTTTGAATACGTTCTGGTGATGAACCGTAATAATAGGATGTCTCTGCCCATATTAGTTCGTGAATCCCCAGTTGATCACCCGTGGCATCATCCAAAACAGTCGGGGGCTCTGTGAGAATTACCAGTACCTGGTTTTTCTCACCTTCCAACAGAGCCTGGCTGATATTTATCACACTGGTAGCCACATCCAAGCGCCGCCCAACAACAGCCGATTGGTGGAGATCCAGTAAACGGGTATCATCATTGAATATAAATCGAGCGTTTTGGACTTCCCGATTGATGTCGATCTCAAGATCATGAAGGATATTGCGCAGGGCCTCCTGATCTATGGTCACCTGGTAACTCGAGATCCCACCTTGATCGATGCGATCGATCACCAACATTTGTGCCAGGCTTTCCACAGAAACCACCCAAGGGCCGACATCATTATAACCTTCAGGCATTGACAATATCAATGGTGCAAAAAGGATACGCTGTATGATCACAGCCTGTTCACTTGCATCCAGGATGGCAGGTCGCGTTTCTTGAACAGGTAATGTGATTGAGAAATCCCTTAAGGCAGCCAAGCCGGAATTAACCGCAAGCAAAGCCGCTGGGACATCCAGATTTCTGCCAATCTGTCCTGCGGTCAGTTCAACCATATTATCCTTAATCCCAAGATGAGCCTCCATCGCTGGTTGATCTATGTGCAACGCAAGAGTATGCATATACTGTTCAGCCACTTTTTCGTTATATATCATTACAGGAGAGATGGAATTTCCAACCAATAATGCAAAAATGGGGTCGAATAACCAACTGAAAATGGATGTATCACGACCAACCTGATATGCATTTAATGTGGTTTGCTGATGATCAAATTGAAACCCCAGATTGATAGGGGTGGTCACCCAGCTTTGACCAGAAGCCTTGAGGACCACTCGCCCTTGCACCGGGTAATTTAGAGTATGTTCCAGCAAGTCTCCCGCTTCAGCACGGGTCATGCCACCAAGCGCAACTCCATTCACGCTGACCCCGGGAAGAATTCTCTGGTCATATAAAATGTGTACGACTGATGAGATGCCTGCAACAAACAAGTTGCATACTACGAAAAAGGTTGTCAAAGCAGTGAAAATTTTCACAAGGAGAGATACCTGCCAGGATTTCGCCCATGGCCTATTATGAGGGTCTTTAATCATCATGGGTGTAATGATATAGCATCTCTGGTTCCGGGATGTTAAATATTATTAAGAAACTTCAATCACACAAATAGTGTGGGGTCGTTAATTCTTATGCCGTTACCAGCGTACCAATGGATTTGCCCAATAGCGCGTTCCTAAGTGCCTTGGGATCCCACAAGTTCAACACCACTATTGGAAGCTTGTTTTCCATACATAAAGAAACAGCAGTGCTGTCCATGACCTCAAGACGCCTGTTCAGGGTCTCAATATAGGTCAAATGCTTAAACAGTTTCGCATCCTTATTTTTAACCGGGTCTTTATCATAAACACCATCGACCTTTGTAGCCTTGATTAAAACGTCTGCGCCTATTTCCATAGCACGTAAAGCTGCAGCCGTATCCGTAGAAAAATAAGGATTCCCTGTTCCACCACCAAAGATCACCACCCGTCCCTTTTCAAGGTGGCGAATGGCTCGCCGCCGTATGTAAGGTTCTGCAACAGCATGCATCTCAATAGCAGACTGCACGCGAGTAATCACTCCAATACTCTCCATTGCATCCATGAGTGCAAGGGCATTCATCACTGTTGCCAACATACCCATATAATCTGCTGTTGCACGGTCCATCCCCAGATCAAGCCCCACACGTCCACGCCATAAATTGCCTGCGCCGATCACGATGGCGATATCAACTCCCAATTCCCGCACTTCTTTAATCCGTTGAGCAATCCCCCCGGCACTATGCGGGTCAATCCCGGTACCACCAGCCCCCGTCAGCGCTTCGCCACCTATTTTCAGTAAAACACGATGGTATTTGATATCTGTCATGACTTCTCCAATCTCAATACAGGGTGGTCCAATCTGTCTTCATTATATCGCTCGTAAAGGTACAAGAAAAAGGCCAACCATTCGGTTGGCCTTTAAACTTATTCCGATTCTTCGCCAAGCACCCAACGGGCGAATCTGCGGATCACTATATTCTCTCCAAGGCTAACCACTGTCTGATTAACCAAATCCTGGATAACAATACTTTCATCCCGTATGTAAGCCTGGCGTAGCAGAACCACTTCATTTTTGTACTTTTCCAGGTATCCCTCAACAATGCGGGGGGTTACCGCATCCGGTTTACCTTCTTCGCTCGCCTTAGCCTTTGCTATTTCGGCTTCATGTTCCAGAGCCTCTTTGGTAAGCTCCTCTTCACGTATGCAAATTGGAGCGCTGGCGGCAATCTGTAATGCCAGCTCATGCGCAAGCTTCCGGAATGCATCGGAGCGTGCCACAAAATCTGTTTCGCAATTGACTTCGATCATCACCCCGACCCGACCATTACCATGTGAATACAGTTCAATCACACCTTCACTGGCTGCCCGCATGGCACGCTTGGCTGCCTGGGCAAGACCTTTTTCGCGCAAATAGTCAACAGCCTTGTCAAAATCACCATTTGCTTGTTCCAGGGCATTTCGACAATCCATGATACCAGCGCTGGTTGCTTCTCGTAATTTTTTTACCATCTCAGTTGTTATTGCCATCGTGATAGCTCTCTATATATATTACTTTACATCTTCACCCGATTCGGGTTCTTCATCTTTAGCTTCTTCGTGGATAGTTGAGCTCAATTTGGCCAAGGTGGCAGCGCCCAATAAAGCCTCATCCTCAACACCATCATCCAAATCGATCTTGTGGTGATCGATGATATCCGCAGACCCGGTCCCGACCGAATCATTAGTTTCACCTTCCGGATTATCATCCTTGCGCATCGATTTTCCTTCAATAACAGCGTCAGCCACTTTAGACACCAATAATTTAATAGCCCGGATGGCATCATCATTGGATGGAATGACATAATCCACATTGGATGGATCACAGTTTGTATCCACCAGAGCAACCACGGGGATGCCGGTTAAATTAGCTTCATGAACAGCCGTATCCTCGCGACTCACGTCAACAACAAATAGCATGTCGGGTAGGCTTTTCAGATTGCGTACACCACTTAGCCTCAAATCAAGACGCTTAATGGCCCGCTCGACCAACAGGCCTTCCTTCTTGGTCAAACGCGCCATTTCACCTGTGTCGCGCATCTTTTCAAGCCGCTCCAACTCGGTTATGCGCTGGTAGATTGTCACCCAGTTGGTTAACATGCCGCCCAGCCAGCGTTCAGTTACATACGGCATTCCACAACGGATTGCCTCCTCGCGAATTGTTTCCTGAGCCTGGCGCTTTGTGCCTACAAAAAGCACGTTTTTGCCTTCTGTAACACAGTCACGAATTACACCATAAGCCGTATTGAATGATTTTACTGTTTGCTGGAGGTCGATAATATGGATCCCATTGCGTTCCGTAAAGATATACGGGCGCATGCGAGGATTCCACTTGTTTGTACGGTGGCCAAAATGCACACCGCTTTCCAATAATGCTTTCATGGAAATAACACTTGCCATAAATTACTCCTTTGCGTTTTTCCTCCGCTTCCGTCATTCCCGCCCATCACCCACTATGTGGGCACGCAAGGCAGGTCAGGATGCGTGTGAAATGATTTGTTTGAGCTGGAGCACAAACGGCGCAAGTATATCATAATATTCCTCTTTACGGAATACGATCGGGGTGATATAATCCGCTTTCGCTGTTTCTTCAGGACAGGTCATCTTTCGATATCCAGGAAGTGAAGTTATGAGTGATTTAATCAAATCCGTTGAGGCACCCGCAAATGAGAATATCCCCGAGTTGTTTCCGGGTGATGCTGTGAGTGTCCATGTTAAAATTCGTGAGGGTAATCGCGAACGCATCCAGGAATTCAAAGGCACTATTCTTTATGTCAGAAATTCAGGAAATAATGCCAGTTTCACCGTGCGCCGAATTGCCAGTAATGGCATTGGCGTCGAGCGCACCTTTTTAACCCGTTCGCCCAGGATCGACAAGGTGGTCGTTGAACGTCACACCAAGGTCCGAAAAGCCCGTTTGTATTTTCTGCGTAGTCGAACAGGAAAGAGTGCCAGACTCAAGCAAAAATTTTCATAATCCAATGCAACTTCAGGCGCAACTTTTGTTGCGCCTTTTTTCCATCCAATGCACAAACCGATTATCGGGATTACCCAATCATCCTCCACACAAACCCCAATAACGCTGCATAATACCCTGAAAATTGAGGCGTACCTTCTTGCCATTCAGAATGCTGGCGGTGATCCAATAATGCTATGCCCGGAATCGTTCCCAAAATATGGGCAATCAAGGGGGACGGCATTAGATGGAATCCTCCTGAGTGGTGGCGGGGACATCAATCCAGCTGTGTACGGCGCGGAGTCAAATCCGTATATATCCGGTATAGATGATTTACGAGATTCACATGAAATAAGACTATTACATCTGGCAATGGCGCAACAGATTCCTTTTCTTGGTATCTGTCGAGGGCTTCAGTTGATAAATGTAGCGCTTGGTGGAACCCTTTATTGTGACATATATCAAGAGCTGCCCTCCGCGTGTGACCATGACCGGCACCCATCCCGAAAATATCTCGCCCACACAATAACCTTGGCGCCAGAAAATCCATTACACATGATGGGATATATTTCAGGAACATCAGTTAACAGCCTTCATCACCAGGGTATCCGTGAAGTCGGGAATGGGTTGAAACCCATTGCTTGGTCTGCGGATGGCTTGATCGAAGCCATTGAGTTGACTGGTCACCGATTCGGATTGGCTGTACAATGGCATCCAGAATGGTTAACCGAACAGGTGTCGGCACGATCTCTTTTCAAGGCATTTATCAAGGTATGTGGATAATATCGAATCTCTTATGGTAGTTCAACATGAAATAAATGATCCCATCGGAATCTTCGATTCCGGCGTAGGGGGGCTATCGATCCTGCGCGAAATACACCGGCTTCTGCCATCCGAGAAACTTCTCTATGTGGCTGATCAAGCGCATGTGCCATATGGAAGTCGCAGCTTGGAGGAAGTGCAAAGCTACGCAGTAGGTATCACACGTTTCTTATTGGATGAGGGTGTCAAGTTGATCGCAATTGCTTGTAATGCGGCATCGTCCGCATCCTTACAGTACCTGCGGGGAGTGTTCAATGATATTCCTTTTGTGGGTATGGAACCGGCTTTAAAACCCGCCAGCCAGCAAACGCGTTCCCAACATGTGGGGATACTGGCAACGCAAGTCACCTTTCAGGGGGCTCTGTACGCGTCCTTACTGGAGCGTTTTGCTCAGAATGTCACTATCCATCAAAGCACCTGCCCGGGTCTCGTAACTCAAATCGAAAAGGGGAATCTGGACGACCCTGAAACACGCCGAATTCTAGAAGATGCTATAAAACCCATGTTGATGGCGGGGATTGATACCATTGTTTTGGGGTGCACACATTACCCATTTGTAATTCCACTTATCAAGGAGATTGCAGGCCACAGAGTAAAAGTGATCGACCCTTCACCAGCCATAGCGCTCCAGATAAAGCGCGTATTGAAGGATAAAGGATTAATTAATACGGATATCCAAAACGGATCGATATCAATATTCACCTCTGCTTCGCCTACAACTTTACAATCTTTACTCCCCATTCTAATTGGCGATACAATGACTGTCCAATCCCTATTCTGGGATATTGATACTCATGGGGTATCGATATTAAGTCGTAGAGCCAAACTTTAAAGCGCCTTTTCCCCATCACCAGGGAGAACACCCAGATCCAACGGCCGGATGCATAATTTCGTGAAATTGGCAAATAAAAGGTCTTTCACCGCCAGTTCTTTATTTTCTTTACAGCGCCTGAATAACATGGCATAACTGTCAACAATTCGGGTTTCCCAATCCAAACCAAGTTGTTCAGCAGCCGAACGTATGCTTTGAGGGGATGGGCCTTCGATCTCACAAAACCATCCAAAAGGCATTTCGTCCAGAACAATCTCACATTCCTCGAATATATAGGTCGTCCGGTATTTTTCATATGAAAATACAGGATGGAAACCCAGCGACTCCAGTAATAGAAGCATATTTTCATGGCTTGTGACCCCCACTTCAATTTCCCGTCGTAAAGAGACGTCAGCAAGAATTTCACCAGGTCCTTTGTAGGTCAGGGTTATCTGCCAGTCTTGGCGTAAGCGCAATACCTTCCCAGTCTTTTGAAGACTGTTCTTCCCATCATCAAACCGTAAGTCGTACTCATGACAGCGGGGGGTTTTCACTACTGCCCCGGAAGCCAACAGATGGTTGGTAAATCGTTTCGGGTTGTTCAGATAGAACTTGACTTCCAACTCCGTGGCTTTGTCTGTCATAATCACTCTTTTCGTTACAACCTGATATGTTCTGAATTATCTGAACCTTATTTCCCAGAGGTGTACATGACCCGGATCAGTGTCATATACACTGAGTATTTCCACTCGGAAACTTGTGATCCATAATGGTTCACCTAACGAAATCATCACATCACGTGGGCGTGGGGCCTCAGAAGCAAAATCCTCGAAGCTATGATGCATACCGTCTTTTGATACCAGATATAAATAGGTCTTGGTTGTGGCGCCTCCAATAAGCAAACTGACTTGCTGAACCATCAAAGGCTCTTTGAAATCAATCTCAACGATCATCGGATTAGCCTCAAAAGTGCGGACGATTGACGCATCATCTCCATCAAATACTGCCGCGATCTCCCCCATGTCCAACATGGAATATCTGACTTCGGTCTGGATCCCATTAATTTCAAACTGTGCTTCTCGCAGCTCGCGTCGAGCTTCTCTTTCTCGCTCTAATATCGCATGAATTCCAGGAACATAAGTCAGACTCACAAAATAGAAACCTGGTGTCCCGTCTGGATATTTCAAGGTTTGGATCAGGCGTATATCGGTAAATTTATCACTTACCACAACACGCTGGTATTCATCCGGTATCATTACAAAAATCATATCCTGCGTGATTTCACGATAGTGATCAGAGTAACCATCAATACTACCCAGTTCAATTGGGATTGGATCAGACAGCATAAATCGCGCGACCAGATCGATGCCATTGCCCCAGGCAGGTGAAACAATGACTTTCTTTTGTGGATTTTCATCAAGATAATCTTTCACCGCTGAAAAAAGCTGCCTGGCACCATATTGCATACCATTTAAGGTGTAATCCGTAAACCAGATCGGTCCATTCCTAAGTGCATCCACCAGCATCCAGCAATTGCCCATTACCAATACGAGAAACAAACCAATTATGATGAGGCGTTCGCGATTTATTTTCCTTGAAATCCAATCCCCACAGATTGACAAACCAATGGTTGTATATACAGAAGCAGGGATTATCAGAACCAATATACGGGTAATCCCAAGCTGTACAACGGCGGCTCCAACTGGTGCCACCAATAACAAGGCAAGTAAAACCCTGTACTGTGGTGTTTTTAACCTCATTAGTCCCACCACGAGGCCTATCAGTAAAAAAGGAAGCAGGATTCTTGGCAAGTGGCCATAACCCAACATCACATGCCGGCTGAGTTCATGCGCATGGTCACCATACCAAAAAAATGGGTTAAAACCCTTGAAATATTCAGAAAAAAAACTCAGGATCTTATCAGAAAAAGAGGCTGAGGTAACCCAATATGAATCCAGCATTTGCAACTGACGTGCGCTTTCATAAGGGTGGGTAAAGATGAATCGAATATATGGCAGGCTGAGAAATATTAATTCTACAGCGCCACCCAGGGTGATCCACCTGCCGCGCATGTGATAAGGCCCATCCAACAACAGGAGCAACACACCGGTGAGTATAACCACAGGCTGCATGGAACTATAAGAATAAAATGCCAACGCACCCAAAAACAAGGAGATAAAAAGGTGCTTGCGATTTCTAAATCGATACAAGTAGTAAAAATATATAAAAAGGGTGTACACAGATACTGCCAGCGCAGTTTCAAAAGCTGTCCGAGAATGCAGGAACCAGGCCGGAGTCATAGACAGCACCATCACCCCCAGCCAATAATATTTAACCTTGAAAAAATCACGCAGGATCAATGCCAGGGCAACTGCTGCCAGACTGGCAAAAAAAACTGAAATAACGCGTGTGACAAACACTGAACGGCCGAACAATACGAATGGGATGATTTGGGCATATACAGAAAAACCCAGATTATACTTACTGCCATTTTCAAAAAATGTGGGGAACAATTCTCCGGCGTAGTTTTTAAACCCGTCGCGCAGGAAATCCTGCGCCAGAATGGTTTGGGCTGCCTCATCTGTAAAAAAATATATAGGGAAATCAACCAAGCCGATAAGCCTGACCAGGATGAATATCAGTATTGAAAGTACAAATAATCCTGTGGGTATGGTAATGCGAGTTCTTCTTATCGTTTCGCCTGCCTGATAGCATTTTGCGATCAACCACGCCCAGAGGGAGTTCAGCCTGTGCAATTTGGACTCGCTGTACTCAAAGCGGATTTCCATTTTTGGAGACATCATGAAGATTATAGCATGCAGCATTTTTGACTGCTGTCATTGTTGCACAACGCATAAGCCTGGTAGTCTTTTCTTGACACACTTATAAAGTCGTTTATACTGAAATATCCCGAATTTCAAAACCAAGGGTAAGGACGTGAGCAATTTGATTACTGAAGAACTCTTCAAACATTTGGTCGACCTGGCAGCCCTGGAATTAGAGACTGATGAAAGCCAATATCTGTTGGGGCAAATGAACAACCAGATTACAGCGATTAATGAGCTGGAGCAGATTCCTTTGGATGACGATGTTCCACCCGCAAGGCACGGTGTACCATTTCCAGCCGAGATCAGCCCAACTCTGCGCGAGGACAAAGTGGATGTATATCCCAATGTTGAAGCGCTTTTAAATCAGGTGCCCTCCAGCGAGGATCGCTATATTATCGTACCGGATATTCCACATACGGAGTTGAAATAACCATGGGAATCTGTGACCTCCCAGCCCACCAAATCGCAAAAATGGTCCGTCTCCGAGAAATATCTGCGGTCGAAGTGCTGGATGCATCACTAGATCGCATCCAGCAGGTGGATGGCCGATCTGGCACTCTCAATCCGGGTGAAATAACGAACGACGACAAACAAAAAGTACACGCTTTTATCAGCATCACAACTGACCTTGCACGCGCTCAAGCGAAGGCGGTGGATCAGAAATTGGCTGCTGGTGAGGATGTGGGGGAACTGGCCGGTGTACCGGTCAGTATCAAGGACATCTTTTGTGTGCAAGGTACACATTCCACGGCTGCGTCCAGAATTTTGGCTGACTTTATCAGCCCCTACACGGCCTCACCGGTCAACCGCCTGGAAGCGGCCGGTGCAGTGATCATGGGCAAGGTTAATCTGGATGAATTCACTTATGGGTCATCCAATGAGTCCAGCGCATTCCAACCCGCGCCCCGCAATCCCTGGAACACGAATCATGTTCCAGGTGGATCATCTGGTGGAAGTGCAGCCTCCGTCGCATCCGGTGAGGTTGCCCTTTCTCTGGGTACTGACACAGCCGGTTCCATCCGGCAGCCCGCATCCTTTTGCGGAGTGGTAGGCCTAAAGCCAACATACGGTCGTGTCTCCCGCTATGGATTGATCGCTTTTGCATCTTCATTGGATTGCCCGGGGCCAATTGCCCGGAATGTGCGGGACGCCGCCATGATGTTAAAAATTATTGCCGGAGCCGATCCGCATGATAGTACTGCGGCAACACATCCGATTGATGACTACTTGGTTTCCATTGAAAAGAATATCAAGGGTAAACGTATCGGTTTATCACCAGATTATTTTCGCATTACATATCCCGACCCTGTCAGTGGAAGCTTTCAACAACAAGCCGTTACCCATGAAATCGAGCAGCCGGTCCGGCACGCAGCCGAAGTGTTAAGCGATCTGGGTGCTGAAATAATCGAGGATATTCCCATGCCGAATACTCGCCATGGGATCCCGGCATTTTTCGTAATCAGCCGAGTCGAGGCCGCTTCCAATCTGCACCGCTATGATGGTGTTAAATATGGGTATCGCACACCCATTCAGACAGATGATCTTCGTCTAATGTATCGTCGTACAAGGGGAGAAGCTTTTGGTTTGCAACCAAAACTTAGAATCCTGATGGGGATGTACGTATCTGCCGCGCAATACAGTGAGCAATATTATATGCGGGCCTTAAAAGTGCGTAGTTTGATCCGCCAGGATTTTCACGAGGCATTTAACCCAACCGGGAAATATCGGCTGGATGCTTTATTGACCCCCACCACACCCACCCCCGCCTTCGAAATGGGAGCTGTTTACGGGGATTCTGTGATGATGCAATATGCAGATCAATTAACTGTTCCGGCCAATCATGCAGGTATCCCTGCCATTTCCCTGCCTGGAGGAATATCCTCAACCGGGTTGCCGTTGGGCATCCAATTACTAGGTCCAGATTTCAGTGAATCAACCCTGCTATCCATTGCATATGCGTACGAGTCAGCAACTTCAGGTGAGTCCTGGCGCTCATCCAGGCCGAAAGTGCTTTCATAGTACCGGCTTTCATGGAGTCCTTATATGACCCAGTATGAATCGATCATCGGTCTTGAGACCCATATCCAACTGAATACTCAATCCAAGATATTTTGCTCATGCAAAGCAGATTCATGGCTTGACGCACCCAATTCGAATATCTGCCCGGTATGTACTGGCTTGCCGGGTGTATTGCCTGTACTGAACCGAAAAGCGGTTGAGAAAGCCATGCTGCTCGCCTCAGCCATGCAAGCCGAGATCCAACCGGTGTCCTTCTTTGATCGTAAGAATTATTTCTATCCTGATTTGCCAAAAGGGTATCAAATCTCGCAGTACGACATGCCACTTGCCCGTGGTGGGTTTATCGACCTGCCCATTCCAGATTCAACCGGCCAAAACACCACTTCTTACACACGCCGTATCGGTATAACCAAGCTTCACCTGGAAGAAGATGCCGGGAAAACCAAAAACATAGGCGGTGAACGCCAGATCGACTTTAATCGCTGTGGTGTTCCGCTTGTAGAAATGGTAACCGGCCCGGACCTTCGGACTGCAGAAGAGGCAGCCCATTACCTTTTCCGGCTGCGGCAGCTTTTGCGCTGGATCGACATCTCTGAGGGGGACATGGAAAAGGGGCATCTGCGTTGTGATGCAAATGTATCTATTCGCCCGGTTGGAGTTGATTACCTCAACCCCAAAACTGAGATAAAGAATGTGAATTCCATAGATGCTGTCCGTGACGCCATCAGCAAAGAGATCGAAAGACAGATCCGCGAAACTGAAGCGGGACAAAAGATCGAAGCCTGGACACTGGAATGGGATGAAGATCGTGGTATCTTGAAAAAAATGCGGAGCAAGGAAACAGAAGCAGATTATCGTTACTTCCGCGAACCGGATCTGCTTGCTTTAAGGATTGACGATGCATGGCAGAACGAGGTGGTGTCCATACAACCTGAGCTACCTCTCCAGCGTCGCCAACGCTTCATGAATGCTTATCAGCTGCCAGAATACGATGCGGATATTTTAACCAGTGAGAAAAAACTATCCGATTTCTTTGAAACCGCAACAAAAGCCTATCCCGGAGACAGCAAGAAGATCTCCAATTGGATCATGAATGATTTACTGCGAATACTTAAAGACCGCAATATGCAGATTGACCAGATGCAGCTCCAGCCAGCTGATCTGGTTGAAATCATCACAATGGTCGAAAATGGTTTAATCAATACATCGACTGGAAAGTCTCTGATTGAAAAAGTGGAGGATAGTCACCAACGACCATCAGAGATCGTTCGTTCAGAAAATCTTACCCGGGTTAGTGATGAATCTGCCATTATCTCTGCGTGCAAAGAAGTTCTTGCTGAAAACCCGACCGAGGTCGCATCTTACAAGGCGGGTAAACCAACATTAATGGGCTGGTTTGTAGGACAGGTGATGCGGAAAACAAAAGGTAAAACGGATCCAGAAAAAGCAAAAGAAATATTTGAGACCCTCCTGCACTGAGTTCGCGATTAACCGCGTTGCTTATATTCGATTTAAAGGGGGACTGTTTTTTTACCAGGCGGCTATCAGACGCTGGAAGGTGGTTGATAACTCTTCTGGAAGTACACGTGTTTCCCCGATGGTTGCCATATAATTTGTATCGCCAACCCATCGGGCGACGATGTGCAGATGGACATGCCCGGCCACACCCGCGCCCGCAGCAGAACCGATATTTGCGCCTAAATTATACCCATCCGGTTTATAGACCTTATTTAAAACCTCCAAAGCATGGCTGGCCAACTCGAATAATTCCACCCGGGTTTCTGGATCCAGAAGCTCCAAAGAGTGAATATGGGCGTATGGAACGACCATCATATGCCCGGTTGTATAAGGATAACGATTTAGAAGCACGAATGCTTTTTCCCCCCGCTTGATGATCAAACTTTCGGCTTCGTTCGTCTGGGATAGCTCATGGCAGAAGACGCAATCTACCGGTGCGACCTCTCCCTGAACATATTTCATGCGCCATGGGGACCATAAAAATTCCATCGCGTTTATTTTAACCGATATCACTATACTCGTGGTGAACTTCACACCTGTCGCCACTTAACGAATACATTTAAATTGCGGACTATTACATCCCGCTGTTAAATCATGATGTTTAGTACTGGAAAATCACAATCATCCTGATTATATTTATTGAAATGTTCATACAAGAACTGGCGGATGACAAACCATTCCCGGGTTTAACGGACCTTCAAAAGCAGCAAATCGCACCCTTCTTTCAGACCTGGGAATCTCGGGCAGAGGAAATCATTTTTGAGCAAGGTCAGCTTGCGCGATCGTTCTATCTTATCAATGACGGTCAGGTTCTGATTCGGTATAAACCTTACGATGGCCCTGCGCTTGATGTAACCCGGATTGGCTCCGGGCAGGTTTTTGGTTGGTCGGCCGCCCTGGGTCATTCCACTTATTCATCCAGCGCTATCAGCATCATAGACAGCGCCGGCCTGCAAATCAGCAAGCGCAACCTCCAGGTTCTCTGCAAGCAATATCCTGATACTGGTACAATCATCATCAGGCATTTGGCGGATTTGATTGCCAAGCGCATGGGCAACACCCATGCTACCGTTTTTGCCATCCTGATGAGTAGTGTGGATGCGAACCCCTGATCTGGAGAAAAATGGTGGATCAACCGAGCAGTCCCCCCAATAACTACAGTGAGGAAGAACGAATTCGTGCGTTAATCGAACAATTGGATGCGTATATTGCCCAATATCATGGTGGGTCTGTCAGTCTGGTCTCATGCAGTGAGGATACAGTCAAGGTTCATCTGGGAGGGGCCTGTCTGGGATGCCCATTGTCGCCCATGACCCTGCATGGTTGGGTGAAGGCACCATCAAACAATTCTTTCCACACATCACAAAAGTTGAGGCTGATTAAGTCCACCCTGGAATAACAATCTACTTTCCTGCTGGCTTTTGTGTTTTCATTTCCTGGCGTACAGTATTATACAAATTCTCAGCCTTTAACTGCCCTAAATTGTAACAAGGCGCCTTCAGAAAATCCGCCAACCGTTGCGCAAGTCCCAGATCAAAGGCTGCATGCTCCATGTTTATCACCACACTCTTGAATTTGGCCTGGGCTATTTCCGCAGCAATATTATAGGCTTCTTCCTGAGGAGCCTTTTCACCCATTGCGACATTACCAGCACCATCTGTTAACACAATCAGGATCGGCATGATATCAGGGTGAAGCAGGCGCTCGCGTAAGAGCACTCCTTGAGACATTAACAATCCAGCGGATAGGGGTGTTTTTCCACCCACCGGGATATCTGCCAATGCCCGTTGTGCCAATGCAATAGAATTGGTGGGGGGCAAAACCAAAGTGGCACGATCCTTTTGGAAGACAATCAACCCGACACGGTCCCGTCGTTGGTAAGCATCTGTCAGCAGGGAAAGAATCGCCCCTTTGGTCGCCTCCATTCGTTCTGCCACGGCCATTGACCAGGATGCGTCAACCAAAAAAAGTACAAGGTTGGCTGCACGTTTAACCCTCACTTTACGCTGGTAATCATCCGGCGCAATGGCAAATGCAACCTTTTTTCGTTGCTCACTTCTCTGTTTTTGGAACGGTGCTGCAGCACGCAGTGTGGCATCAAAGGCAAGATCATCTGCTTTGCCTGCAGATGGGCGGGCTTGAATGTACCGCCCGCGCTTCATTTTTGTATGTGTGCGGGAGCGGCGACCACCCTGTTTGCGAACCATTTTATCAAGTGGGGTATCCAGCCGCCGTGGCGTGAACTCTTTGCCAGTTTTTACCTTTTTACCGCCATCCCACCAGAAAGCATTCTTGTCACCAAACACATCCTGCTTTGGTTGTTCTGTCGCCCCTTTATCAGACCCCTCATCGCTTATTTCTGTGTGGGTACTCTCTTTTTTTTTTCGTCTCCGGTTTCCTGCGAATCCTTATCTGGTGTGCCGCCCTTGCTTTCTTCGCCTTCACCGTTTTGTTGACCCTGCAATTGCGAAATGCGCTCCTGCAATTCCTCAACCTCGATCTCATTTTGCTGGAATGGCCCGCGCCGAATACGATGTGGCAACGCCAGCTCAGCTGCCAATGCGATGTCATGATCCGAGATTGCCGTTCTGCCTTCAAATGCAGCCTGCGCTCTGGCAGTTTTCAAGATTACCAGGTCAGAGCGATGACCATCGACATTCAAGGATGCCGTCAGTGCTGCAATCGAAAGTAAATCGCGCTTGTTATAGGTTACATCATCGACAATTTGTCGTGCCCGGTCAATCAATGCAGATAGTTCACGTTCTTTTGTCAACCAATTTTTTCTGAAAGTTTCCGGGTCAGCTTCGAACATCAGATTCCGCTCCATGATCAGGACCCGCTCACGGGCATCATGCAATCCATGGATCTCAACTGATAGCGCAAACCGGTCAAGCAGTTGTGGCCGCAGATCCCCTTCTTCTGGATTCATTGTGCCAACCAGGATAAATCTTGCCGGATGGCTGAATGAGATACCTTCCCGTTCAACGATATTCATACCCATTGCTGCAGAATCCAACAGTACGTCCACAACATGATCGTCCAAAAGGTTAACCTCATCAATGTATAACAATCCCCGATTGGCAGCTGCCAACACACCCGGCTCGAAGTGCCGCTCACCTTTCTGGATTGCCTTTTCAATATCCAGCGTTCCAACTACACGGTCTTCAGTGGCAGACACAGGCAGATTAATGAATGCTGTTGAGCGCATGACCGTCGGCAATGTCTTGGAGGCGGCGGCACGTTCACGGCACTCTGTGCACCAGTAAGCAGGGCTTTCCGGGTCACATCCAAAGCGGCAGTCTTCTACGACAGACACATTGGGCAATAACGCTGCCAGTGCACGTGCAGCTGTAGATTTCGCCGTGCCTCGTTCACCGCGGATTAATACACCCCCAATGCGGGGATTGACTGCATTCAATACCAGCGCGCGCAACATGCGCTCCTGACCAACAATTGCTGAAAACGGATAGATGGCTGGCATATGTGAACCTTATTGTGAAATGAAACCGGACATTCCCCGTCCGGTCAATCTTTCTGTTAAAGTGTACCACTTTCAATACCAGCTTTCAACCCACCCCTGTCGGGGAGAGTAGTTGGTCACGGCCTTTAAAACTGTCAGAAAGGTTGCAGGGTTGCCAACTTCATTAATAACCCGTATAATGACCTCATATATAAGAATAGCGGAGTTTTTCATAATGGATCATAACGTGCCCCCAACTGGGGAGGAGAGTATCTCAGAGAATAACCTGAATATCGAAAACAACATGGAATCCCTTCTAAAACAGGAGGGAATGGATATTGACTTTCCCGCACCGGGAGAAATTCGCAGCGGTGTGATTGCCAGTGTCACACCCGGTCAAATCCTTGTCAGTGTCGGTACAAAATCGGAGGGTGTCATTACCGGCAGGGAACTGGAAGCCATTCCGGTTGAGGAGTTGGAAAATCTGACAGTGGGTCGGGAAATTCTTGTTTATGTAATCAACCCCGAAGATCAAAGTGGCAACATCGTATTATCTTACACCCGGGCACGGGAAGAAAGCAGCTGGACTGAAGCGGATGGATATAAAGATTCTGGCGAACTTTTCCATGGGACTGTGGCCGGCTATAACAAGGGCGGATTGATTGTTCATATTGGTGAATTGAAGGGCTTCGTACCTTCATCACAGTTCAGCTATGCCCGCAGGTCCACCTCATCGGGGGATTCACCAGATCAACGCTACAGTAAGATGGTTGGCGAAACCATCGATGTTCGGGTGATTGAAGTGGACCGCGAACGTCGCAGATTAATCCTTTCTGAACGGGCGGCCAGTGGAGAAACCCGCGAATCCATCAAGGATCGCGTCCTTGATGAACTCCAGGTTGGTGACGTCTGTACGGGTCGCGTCACCAGCATTGCGGACTTTGGCGTATTTGTGAATATCAATGGTGCTGATGGTCTGGTACATCTGTCAGAAGTCAGCTGGGACCGCATTCAAAAACCAGATGACATCGTGAAATCAGGCCAGGAAGTAAAAGTCAAGGTAATCAGCATCGATCGTGATAAGAAGCGTATTGGTCTTTCCATGCGTCGTCTACAGGATGATCCATTTGCAAAAAAAATCGAGTCGATCCAGGTCGGGCAATTATTGGAAGGTACCATCACCCGCTTAACCAAGTTTGGCGCATTTGCCCGCCTTGAGGATGATATCGAAGGCTTGATTCATATCTCCGAAATCAGTGAAAACAGGATCGAGCATCCCAAAGAAGTTTTAAAAGAAGGTGAGGTGGTCACTGTTCGAGTGATCAAGATCGATCCAGAAAATCACCGCATCGGTCTCAGTATCCGGCGGGTTGATTCCTCAGCTTATGTCGATCTGGATTGGCAAAGCCTGGTGACTGATCTGGATGCTTCTGTAACTGATGAAACCGGTGCCGCAGAAGCAGCCGCTGAAACTGCCACCCCGGAAATCCCGATCAAGGAAAAAGCAGCCAAACCCAAATCAAAAGCAAAGTCAGCCAAGAAATCTGCCGAACCCGAAACCCAGGTGGATATGGAAACACCTGCACCCGAAGCTGAAGTCGAACCAGCAGCTGTTGAGGTCGCAGCGGAACCAGCAGCCACAGAGATGGATGCAGAACCAGCTCCTGCGGAGGTCAAGACCGAACCAGCAGCTACAGAGGTCAAGATGGAATCCACAGAAGTTCCGCCTGAGTTGGAAGCACCCAATGACATGACCGAAAAGCCTGAGCAAGAAACCGAATAGAGTGATACAAACACGATCTATACTGGAGCGCTGATTGCGCTCCAGTTTCTTAAACCCATGCATTACATCATCGATTCACACGAAGATATCGCCTGGAATATTTTGACTTTCAACCGTGATATCACACGCCCGGTGGCAGTAACTCGCCAGATGGAAAAGGGATCACGTATCATCGAACTCAATTTTGGCGAGGCCATGCTCGGGTGGCCTGAGTACCAGGCCGGCCGGGTGGCGGTAATATTTGCTACTCTCTTTGCAGCCCCCCGACGATATGAAAAGGATCCCTACTACTCACAGGCATACACAACCATCGATCAAGCACATGCTTGCTATCAACGTCAACTGGAGACTTACAACAAGTTATTTGATGAGCATCCAGAAAAGTTCATTCTGATTAACGACCGCAAGACCCTCTCAGGGATAATCGAAGCCTGGGAGCGGCCAGTCGACCAAAGCGTTGAAAATCCCATCGGGTTGGTTCTTCTCATGGAAGGGGCTGAAGGCATCCGTGAGGTGAAAGAATTGGCATCGTGGTGGGAGAATGGTGTCCGCTTGATCGGCCCGGCCTGGGCGGGCAACCAGTATTGTGGTGGCACCCTCGAACCTGGCCCGCTCACGACCGCTGGTAAGATACTCATCAGACAGATGGATGAAATTGGTTTTATGCTTGACATCAGTCATATGGATGAACAGGCGGTATTACATTGCCTTGAGTTCTATCGTGGTCCAATCATCGCCAGCCATGCCAATGCGCAGGCATTGGTTCACAGCCCAATCAATCGTTTCCTCAACGATGCTGTGATCCTTGCTGTTCTTGAGCGTGGGGGCGTAATCGGTATTGTTCCATACAACCATCATTTGGTTTGGGAATGGAAATACCCGAACGATAAACATGCAGTAAAATTAGATGCTGTGAGTAATCAGATCGATCATATTTGCCAACTGGCGGGAGATGCGTTGCATGTCGGTATCGGGTCTGATTTCGATGGCGGGTTGGGGATGCAATCCACACCCTCAGAAATCGATACCATCGCCGATCTTCAAAAAATAGCTCCCATGCTGACAGCCAGGGGCTTTACCGACCAGGATGTGGCAAGTATCCTGGGTGGTAATTGGGCTCAACTGTTGCAACATTCTTTACCTTAAATATGTCATCCAACAAAGAAACCATCACCTCACCAAACACCAGTACGCATTTCGCAAATGGCCGTCGTAAAAACGGATACGGTTCCAGACGGATCCGTGTCGGTCTATCCATCACATTACTTGGATTTTTGATATTCATGCTGGGAGTCAAGCCCGCTTTGTTTGGGGTTGATCGCAGCCCTGTCATCGGTTTTGTCCAGATTGCCACAATGCTGGTCGGGCTGGCGTTTATTTGCGTTGGCGGATACCTGAGTCTGGCATCTCTCTGGCCCAAGGGGGCAACCAGTATTGGCGCTGACATCGGTTTACGTCTTGTAAGCACCGGCTATGTGCTATGTGTTTTTACCGGTATGGCAGACATTTTCGGATTAGGCAGTCAGACACTACCTGACACGCCCTATTTTGGTCCATGGCAGGCATATGGCGTGGAACTTGGTATACTGGTAATCATAGTTGGATTCATTCTATTAATCCCACCGCGCAGATCAAAGGAACCCGGATCACGAGCAACATCAGCGAATCGCTGACAACATCTCCTCATTCGATTTATATTTAAAACTTTCCAAACCCAACTGTGCTGCCATTTCACACTCGCGTTTGACCAGATTTGACACATCCTGTTTGTTCACCACATCCGCGCGTCGGATGATCGGGGTGGAAAAAGCACTGTTTGGTCTGACGTGTTCCAGATGCTTTATTACCACTTCAGCACCATTAAGACCATCCTTACGCGCCTGCCCGACCAATCCATAACTGGATTGACGGGACCATCCAGCAATGAATATGCCTGTAGAAGGCAAGCCTACATCACTCCCATCCACCTCATAATTTAAGCCCTCGATTGGGTAGCGGGGAGTCTCCGTGACCATATACTCATAATTACGTGCAGGCAACCCCAACTCCTCATCCACAGCATCGCCTATAGCGAAGACCAAATTGTCAACCTCGAGCATGGAGAAGGTACCCAGACCATGGGACTTGATCTTTCCCTGACTCTCCACCAATGTATTATTCTCCACCTTGATCCTGCAAAGCCATCCATCCTCCCCTCCCGAGAATTCTGATGGTGATGTAAGGAAATAAAAACGAATAGCTGGCCTGGTTTTCCCAGCATTTTCCGGCTTGATGCAACTCTTCACCATATCCAGCAGGGCAGTCGGTGCCTGCCCCAGCACGGTGGTTATCGTGGACACGCGCTTCAGCTCTTTATCAAGTGCATCCAAGTCAATATAATGGGCAATAAAGGCCAGTTCCATACGGTCAAACTTTACTTCACCAGGACCGCGGCGCACCAATACATTTACATCATCAAGCCCCTGCTTGTCCACCAACCAGCGGGCGATATCTACCATAACGTTGCCTGCACCGATCACCGCGACATGCCTGCCAATTTGATAATCCATCATACTGTATGGAGGCAGCTGGTTGTAATGGTAGACGACATCTTTGGCATGGTAGATGCCTTTGGTCTCTTCCCCAGGGAGACCCAGTTTTTTCACCCCCTGGGCACCAGCAGTAACCAAGACGGCATCGTAACCCTGTTGAAACAAATCAGATAAACGCAGATCTCGATTCTCACCGATTCTGACATTGCCGAGATAATCGATCTTTTCGTTTGCCAGGATGGTTTGAAATTGGGAGCGCAGCCCATTTTTAATCTTGGTTTTATCCGGGTAAATACCATATTCCGCCAGTCCGCCTGGTTTGATATCACGATTAAACAAAGTAACCGCAAACCCCACCTCTGTCAGCCTGCGGGAACCAAACAATCCGGCCGGTCCAGCTCCCACCACCGCAACATGATGCTGTTCTGTCATACATGCTCTCCACTGTGAAACATGAAATACTGTAACTTCTGCCAATCCATTATATCAAAGCGCTTCCTGACATCACGCTTTGATGGAGTATGTTATAGTACATTAAGTATCCACCCAAGTGACAGAATGACTGGTCAAATCACCACTACCCAACTCTCAAACGGCCTACGGGTACTTCTGAAAGAAATTCATACTGCCCCAATCATCAGCAGCTGGATGTGGTACCGGGTAGGGTCACGAAATGAAAACCCTGGAAAAACCGGCATATCACATTGGGTTGAACATATGCAGTTTAAAGGAACCCGCGCATTTCCTGGCGGCAAACTGGATAAACTGATTTCCCGCGAGGGTGGTACATGGAACGCCTTCACTTATCTGGATTGGACAACCTATTTCGAGACTCTCCCCAAGGGTAAAATAGAGCTGGCACTGGACCTGGAAGCTGACCGGATGGTTAACAGTTTGTTTGACCAGCATGAAGTTGAGTCTGAACGAAGTGTGATTATCTCTGAGCGTGAGGGAAATGAGAATGAACCCCTCTTTAGACTGGGCGAAGCCATCCAAAAAAGCGCCTTTACCCGACACCCTTATCGCTATGAGGTGCTCGGTGAAAAGGCAGATCTGCAAACCATCCAACGCGATGATTTGCTCAGGCACTACAAAGACAATTACACCACCACCAATGCGCTGCTCGCCGCAGCAGGAGATTTTGATTCAGATAAATTACTGAATCTCATTCAAATGAAGTTCTCACCCATTAAGACCAATACCCCCCCCGCAGTCAACCCGGTGAAGGAACCTCCCATGAAAAGTGAAAAACACTTGGTAGTCAATGGGCCAGGGGAAACCGCATATATCCAAATTGCCTACTGCGCCCCAGCCGGAGATAACCCGGATTTCATGCCCTACACCGTTGTGGATAGTCTGTTGGCCGGGCCGAGTGGATTGAACATGTTTGGTGGCGGCTCCATCTCCAATAAAACCAGTCGTCTTTACCGCGCCTTGGTTGACAAACAACTGGCGATAGGTGTGGGTGGTGGTATCCAGGCGACCATCGATCCATTTCTGTATGTCATCACCATTACGGTCAATCCGCGTCATAAACCCGAGACAGTCTTAGCTGCCTTCGATCAAGAAATCGATCGCCTGTTGCAACAGTCCGTATCACCCGGGGAAGTGGCGCGTGCCATAAAGCAAGCACGGGCGCTGTTTGCATATGGCAGTGAAAGCATCACCAACCAGGCATTCTGGCTGGGGTACTCAGAGATGTTTGCCCGATACTCATGGTTCAGCAGTTACCTGGAGCGACTGGCGGATATTAAACCGACAGATGCCTATCGCATCTGTCAGCAATATCTACGGAAGGATGCACGTGTTGTCGGGTTTTACCTGCCGGATTCCAAGGAGCGGTCTGTATGAACAGGATTCAGCCGGCACGGGGAGAGCTGCCAGGCTCTGAGAATATCACCCGTACACAATTCTCCAACGGACTCACTGTATTGGTTCATACCAATCCGGATAGTCTGTCAGTTGTGGTAACCGGCTACCTGCTGGCGGGTGCCCTGTATGACCAGGATGAACAATTGGGGCTGTCCCATTTTACATCACTCAGCTTGATGCGTGGAACACACTCCAGGAGCTTTCATCAAATTTATTCAGGGTTGGAAAACAGAGGTGCCAGCCTGGGTTTTGGCGCCCGCATCCATACAGTAAGCTTTTCCGGCAGAGCTCTTGCTGAGGACCTCCCATACCTAATGCAGTTGCTATCAGATGTGATTAGAAATCCAGCCTTTCCACCGGCCCATATTGAAAAATTGCGCTCGCAATTCCTGACCAGTTTGGCCATCCGTGCCCAGGACACCAGTGAAATGGCTTCCCTGGGTTTTAACCGCATGCTTTACCCAAACCACCCATATGGCCGCCCGGAGGATGGCTACCCGGAGACAATTCAAGCGATTACCCGCCAGGATCTGTCATTGTTCCACGCCAACCATTACGGACCTCGCGGCACTGTGATTGCACTGGTGGGTCCAATCAGTGCCGACGAAGGAATCACATTGATCTCCAAACATTTTGATGATTGGACCAATGAAGATCAAACCGGGGAATCTGCCCTTCCGGATTTGAAGCCGATTAATCATAGTCAAAGGCAGCATATCCCCATACCCGG
>JAFGXF010000092.1 GCA_016936755.1 Anaerolineaceae bacterium
ATCCTGTGGGCGATGGATGATGATAAAACCCGCAAGCAAACCTACAGCCTGGGCGGTCCCGAGTTCCTGACTTTCAGACGGGCCCTGGAAATTATCATGGATAAGATCGATATACACCGGCTGCTGATCCCGATCATGCCGGCTTACCTGCGTGCTCTGACGGTCCTCTTCGAGCAGTCCTTCCAGAAATTCCCCACTTCAGTGTTCTGGTTGGATTATCTGGCGGCTGACCGGACAACCGCCATCGATTCGGTCACGCGTCATTTCGGGTTGCTGCCCTCGTTGTTCGAGACCCGCCTGGATTACCTGACTGGCGAGAACTGGCGCGGTAATCTGTTTCAACAGCTTTTCAAAGATAAGTGATTTTTTCCTTCGCCAGCAGCTCGAGCATGCGATCGACCTGGCAACCCGACGATTTCTCAATTCTCACCAGTTTTTGAATCATCGGATGAACCTGTATGATGCGTTCAACCATGTCAGCTTCGGTGCTGGTATGAATGATGGTTTCCAGAATGTCTGTAATGGCCAGCCACCAGGTCAGGCGCTGGAATGCCTCGTGGTTGAACCACAGGATGTCGTTATAACGGTTCACCATTAAAAAGGAACCCAGGTTGGGATCCTGGAAGATGTGTTGGAATAAGGCTTCCAGCGGCTCTGATACGCGGGTATGGCGTTCTTTACGGATGGTCAACATGCCAGTCACCAACCGCTGGGTCAGACTGGTGGTTTCGGGATCCATTCCCATGGAAAGAAAAACCGAGCGCATCACCTGCGGGATATGCCACTCATCCAGTCTGGCAGATAAATGTGCCTGCCCGACCAGATCAACCAGCGGATGCAGATAGATCCAATGGATCAATCCCAGCCAGTCGGGTTCAGAAGACAATGGGAGACTGGCGAGGAATTTTAAGCCTGTTTTAAGTGAGCGGGTGGCAGGGATGGCATGTGTTGTGTGCAAAGATGGCAGGTTCAACAGCATTTCCAAACGCCTGGTTCCCGCCGCGGCACTTTCTTTGACCGTAGCGGTATTGCCCAGCCACTCTCCAGCAGCCTGCAGGAATATGTGCAGGTCACCGGCCAGGTGGCGCGGTATTTTAACCGGCCGGCCGCCGGGTGTTTTCGCTGCACGCAGATTCAACAGGTTGCGCAGGGTCTCGGGGTTCGAGATGGCCCTGAAGGGGTTCAATATTGGCATCAAATTCATCTCGACCAATGCTGATTCGATGCTGGCAACACCGCGCCCACCGAGATGAGCGGCCAGACGGGCATAATCCTGCGCGCCGGTGGAGGTGACTTCACGGAAGTCCAGCAGCACGCGGGTCTGGTAGGCGCCCAGTTCGAAATGCAAACCCTGCTGGTGGATGCTCTGGCAGCTGTGGATGTACTCCAGGTTGGCGTTCTGGTCACGGAAGATTACAAACTGGTTGCTGTGTCGACCAAGCGCGAGCCCTTCACCAAGGTCCTTCTGGATCATCCTCTTGGTTTTGGCCGTTATTCTTAAAAAGGCTGCCGAGCGTTTGATCCAGCCGCTGGTATGGTTGAAGCGGTTGTTATACAATACCAGGCCGCGTTCTTCGCCAAGGCGGTTGGAAAAGGCGAATACATCTTCATTCACTCCGCCGCCATCTGCATAGAAATCGTACAGCAGGAAATTTTCCACTTCAGAGAACAACCGGCGACGGTGCAACAGGGGAGAGATCTCGCGCCAGTGCCGCTCGACCAGTGCTTCGTCGATACCTTCATCCAGTAATGCACGCCGGTATTCCATGCCATACTTCTCGCCAAAACCTTCCAGCTGGCCATGCCCGAACATGGGCAGGCCCGGCATGCTGGCCATCAATGTGCATATGCCAAAATACTTATCACCCTTGCCGAATTGCTCGACCGCCGTCTTTTCATCCGGATTGTTCATGAAATTCACATAGCGTTTCAGTATCTGGGAATCATATTCGAGTGTATTCTTGATCAACTGGCGGTAGCTGGCATTATCTTCGTCGCGCAGCATGTGCATGAAAGCGCTGTTGTAGACGCGGTGCATGCCGAGCGAGCGCACGAAGAAACCCTCCATCATCCAGAACGCTTCAGCCAGCAGCAGTGTGTCGGGAACCTCTCTGGCCACACGGTCAACCACTTCGCGCCAGAATTCCCTGGGCATCAATCGGTCGAAATCCGCCTTGGCCAGACCATGCTCGGCGCGGGTTGGGATTGCCCCGCCGCTTCCCGGTTCGGGGAACCACAAACGCTGATAATGTTTTTTGGCCAGGGTCATGGCGGCATCAAATCGGATGATCGGAAAGCGGCGCGCGACAGCCAGGATGGTCTGAATGACCGCTTCACGCACCTGGGGGTTGAGATAATCCAGCTGGGCGGTGTCATTCCATGGCATGTTGGTGCCGTCATTGCCATGATAGATAAAGCGCTCATGCCCGGTTGATCGATCAATGCGCTTGAACACCACCGCGGCATCGTTTCTGGAGTAATAATGGTCTTCAATGAACAACCCGACGCGGCCATCACCTGACAGGTCCTGGCCGTTGAAGCTGTACGCAGGAAAAGGGCTTTGATCCAGCGACAGGAACCAGTCGGGGTGATCGATCACCCAGCTGGAGTCCAGCCCCATGTGGTTGGGAACCATGTCACTAGCCAGGCGCAAGCCGAAACGGCTGGCCTGGTCGCGCAGGGTCTGGTAGGCCGGCTCGCCTCCCAGGTCGCTGGCGATTTCATATGCGGCCAGCGAGTAGGCGGATGCCACCGCATCAGGATTGCCGCAAAGCTGTTTGATGCGCTGGGAGGCGCGGCTGCGCTCCCACAGGCCGATCAGCCACAAACCGTTAATGCCCATGTGTGCCAGGCGCTCCAGCTCTTCATCCGGTATCTGGTCGAGGCGGTTGATCGGCCGCTGATACCGGCGGGAGAGCTGGTCAAGCCAGACATAGGTGTTCTTGGCGATCAAGACACAGTTGGGCATCCAGTCGCTGTCGCGGCTGAACATTTCGATTTCATCGTCCAGATGGCCGAAACGGTAGACCCGGCTGGGTCCGGGGCCGCCGGGGATGAAGGCCTTCTCCTGCTCGCTCAGGAAATCCAGGCTGCCCAGCAGACGCTTCAAATAGTCACCCAGCAGGTCTGCCCATCGCCTGCGGATGTACTCCAGCTGGCCTTGCAGTGAATGGGGGGCGGCGACCGCCGGTGCGCGTAACATCACCAGCAAATTCTGGTGATCGGGACCGTAAAAGGGCTGTTTCTCAAAGAAGGAAAAAAGCGTGTCAATGAATTCCAGATAGGCGGTATGCTGCTTCAAACCGCTGTCATCGAAAAACTCGTCGTACAATGAAAAAGCCGGGTTGACATTCGCCATCCAGAGCAGCAGCATTTCTTCCAAAACGATCTCGCGGTTGGTTCGCCCGCCACTGACGCCTTTCAGGTAGGTCTTCTTGTCCAGGATCCCGCGATAAACCGGAATGGATGGGAACTCATCGATGAAATGCAGCAGGGCTTTATCCACCTGCCTTTGACCGTATTGGGTGTTGAGGTAGCGCAGCGCTTTTTGCAGGACCTGTGCATCAACGTCGCGCCGGTACAATTCGATCACCAGGTGCAGGATCTCGTCGATCATTCCCATGGCGTTGATCTCGCCGGCTTTGACCTCCCGCCCGGCTGCCCCGTGCCGCTCCCGGTGGATGTGAATTTGATAGGCGAATTGCCTGACCGCCTGGAAGTTGGCGAAGATCACATTACCCGATAGCGCAAAGAGACCCTGGTCAAAATGATAGCGGTCCCGCGCAGTTCTGGAAATGTGAAATTCCATATTAAACCTCATGGCAAGTGGGATATCCGGGCAGATGAGTGCCTGATGAAATTATAGCATCCCCCATGATGTGAATTAAAGAAGTTGGCGGATCACATAATATCTGTCACACAGACCGGTGATTTCAATATCCGCTTTGAGCTTGCCGGATGTGACCAAAGCGTCCAGCGTGGCAGTTACCTGGTCGGTTTTCCAACGGAACAGTCGTTGAATGTCATTCCTGCCTGCAGCACCCAGGGATGCAAAATAAGCCGTGAGGATCTCGATGCGGGCATCTTCCTGCTCGATCGGACGCGCTTGGTCAGAAAGCCGCGGATAATGATGGAAAACGGTGTCATATAGGAATGCATAGTGCCAGCCGCCTGAGTCGGTGGTACCGATGGGCAGTATCTTAAAGTCGGCCATCAACTGATCCAGCGCCTTATTGAATCGGCTTTCGCAGTTCGGGCTGCTCAGGCGGGCGGCTTTACGCAGCGCGATGGTATCCAGCGGGCCCTGATCCAGCAATGCCTCGAAAACCTGGCGGGCTTCCTGGGTTAGACGGCCTTCCTGGTATTGAATGAGGTAATCCTCTTCAGGTGAACCGTAATTCTCAGAAAGCGCGAAGAAGCAGGGGAGCAGTTTGTTTGAGATGAATGTGCCGCGCCGTTTCAGGACCTTGGCGTAATAGCAGCGATGGCTGCCCAGCAGCCCGTCCTTCCAGCCCCAGGTGACATGCCCGGGATCGTCATGCGCACCCGCCACCGGTCGGCTGCCGGCGGTGGCGGTCCACAGGCTTGGAAGTTCGACGCCCTTGACCGGCCAAAAGAAGATGAATCCCCGCTCATTGATAAAGCGAATCACCTGATCAGGCGACTTTAACCTGGCATGTGCAGCCAGGTGAAAGGTGTTTTTCCGGTAATTCAGGAGAGTGGTCTGTGAGAGCGATGCCATGCGACATGATCCCTGATCACCGATTGTACTGCAGAGTCGGGATTTAGCTCAAACGCGCCGCAGGATATGTGTGACGATATTGGAGCCACTGCCGCCGATATTTTGCGTCATACCGATTTTGGCATCGGCAACCTGGTTTTCACCGGCTTCACCGCGCAGCTGCTGTACGACCTCGACAACCTGGTACAGGCCGGTGGCACCAACCGGATGGCCGCGCGCTTTTAATCCGCCCATGGTGGCAACCGGTATTTTCCCGGTCAGGGAGATATCATTATCCAGGGCGGCGCGCGGACCCTGTCCGCGTTCGTATAAACCACAAGCTTCAAGTGACAAGGTGGCCATTATGGTAAAGGCATCGTGGTATTCGAACAAATCGATATCGCCTGGACCGATGCCTGCCTGGGAATAAGCATGTTTCACCGAAATCTCGGCAGCGCTCAACCAGGTCGGTGCGCGGCGGTCATGCGCAGCGATGGTATCGGTGGCTGAGCCTGAGCCCGCGATCACGATCCTGGGTCGGGATGAAGCATGGATCGAATCGGCCGGGACCAAAACTACTGCAGCAGCACCATCCCCCATGGGAGAGGCATCGAACACATTGATGGGATCGGCGATCATGGGGCCTTTTTCATACGCTTCCAGGCTGAGGGTGTCGTGAAATCTGGCAAAAGGATTGTTGCGTGCGTTGGCATGAGCATTGATGGAAAACTGGGCGAAATCCTGGTGCTTCCAACCATGTTCGTGCATGTAGCGTTTCATCACCAGGGCATTCAATGCCACAAAGGACACGCCTTGATCGACTTCCCAGTCTGCTTCTGCCGCAGTTGCCAGGGCGGCGGTGATCTCACCTGCGGGCGAATCGGTCATTTTCTCCACTCCGACCACGACCGCACATTCGACCTCCCCTGAAGCGACAGCCATAAACCCGGTCCGGAAGCTGGCAGCCCCGGAGGAACAAGCTGATTCGATGCGATAGGCTTCGATGTTCTTCAGACCTGCCCAATCTGCGATATACGCTCCGAGATGCTGCTGGTGGTTGGCAGTGGAAGACATCATATTTCCGATATACAACGCATCGGCTTCTTCACGCTGTGCATCCATCATGGCTGCCTGGATCGCTTGACCTGCCAGATCGCGCAGCGATTGATCCCAATGTTCACCAATTTTGGTTTGACCGATTCCGATTACAGCGACTTCACGCATTGTCCATCCTTGTATGTAGATATTGTAGATTATTATACAAAACAAAGCTATCAGTTGCTATCAAGGTTGGTAGGGGCGGTTTATAATGGAGCCCATTGGAAAATAATACAATATGAACAATCACATACTCAAGATATCAGTTTGGTTATGTATCGCACTGATTTCACTGACCGCATGCAGCGGCTCTGGTATCAATGAGACCACCGGTTATCAGCCTGCCGAAGCCACCGACACGGTATCCATTGTGGCAGACACTCAGATGGCTCCGACTCATCTGGAACCAACGTTCCATCGGGATACAGGTATAGCGCAGTCTTTTATAATGGGGCTTCTTGACATGCAGGGTATTCAATGGATGGAGGATCGCGATGAGGCCACATTTCTCATCCATGCTTTGGGTGACGGTCGCGCGGGTGATATCGCCTGGCAGGAATACATGCAGGTTTATGCGCTGGTGGCACCTTTTCCAACGATCACCGATGATATCCGCTTTGTCAGCCTGCAATCCTTCTGGCAGGGTGAACCATCTGAGGAATTTGACAGCCTGATGCTGTCACAGGAAACACTGGAGGTTTTATCCGCAGCCTGGAATGAGCCGCAGACAGACCGGGTGCAGATTGTTACTAACAAGAATGCATTTGAGTCTTGGAATGAACTGGATACCTGGGCCATCATGCCTTTTGACGAGCTCAACCCGCGTTGGAAGGTGATCCGTATCGATGGCGTGTCTCCGCTCGATCCCGGTCAGGATCTTGCAGATTATCCGATGGCCATCACTTTCCAATTAAGTGGAAAACCAGGCAGTGAATCCATCTGGCAGCTATTAAAACCCCATGATCAATATACATCCTCCAACCGCAATATAGATAAGATGACCCGCCTGGTTACGAGTGGGGTGACCGCCCTGGTCAGGGCAACCGCATACAAAATGGAAACCATGGGTACAACCTACCCGGCGGTTGACATTCGTGATTGGCTCAGAGAGGCGGATATCACCCACATCAGCAACGAAGTGGCATTTATTGATGGCTGCCCGGCACCGAAAGCGGGGGAGATCTCGTTGGTCTTTTGCAGTGACCCCAAATACATCCAGTTGTTGGAGGATGTGGGCACGGATGTGGTTGAATTGACCGGCAATCATTTGAATGATTGGGCTACAGATGGTTTGCCGCTCTCATTGATGATGTATACCGAACGAGGCTGGCAGTACTTCGGCGGAGGCAGTGATCTGAAAGACAGCCGTTCTCCGGCGCTTTTTGAGCATAACGGAAATAAGATTGCTTTCATCGGCTGCAACGATCCAGGCCCTGATTATGCCGGTTCAACCGAAACACGGGGCGGGGCTGCGCGATGTGAGGATTATTCCTGGATGTTTGAAACCATCCGGCAATTGAAACAGGATGGTTACCAGGTGGTTGCGAATGTCCAGTATCATGAGAATTATTCTTATCTGGCTGGAGAATATCTAAAGAGAGCACTGGACCCTCTGGCAGAAGCCGGCGCGGTCATTGTTCAGGGCAGCCAGGCGCATACGCCAAAAGAGATGGCATTTCACCAGGATGCCTTTATTCATTATGGCCTGGGGAACCTGTTCTTTGACCAGATGCATGTCACCATAGATGGAAAATTGATGGAAGCCACCCGCCAGGAGTTCATCGACCGGTACACCTTCCATGACAACCAGCTGATCAGCATCGAACTGTTGACCGCCATGCTGGAGGATTATGCCAGACCACGGCCAATGACCCCGGAAGAGAGACAGGCACTGCTTGAAGCAGTTTTCTCCATCAGCGACTGGGATTGATTCGCCGGTTTGATTGACAGTAAAGAAGCTTTGTAGTGGGTATGGGATGACCGGCAGACCAGACGAGCCTGTTTATATTCGCCGCGAGTTGGCACAGCAGCGCTTGTTACGGCATTATTGGGGTGTCAGCAGCGTAAACCCGCCATCGACAGTGATGATCTGACCCCGGATCATACTCGCTTCAGGGGAGCATAAAAAGGTCACCACAGCGGCGACATCCTCAGGTGTGACCAGCCGACCGGCAGGTGTGGCTTTGCGTGCGCGTTCCACCACGTCTCCATCCGCAAGGATCGAAAAGTGCTGTAATGCGTCTGTGAGCACCATCCCCGGCGAAACCGCATTGACAGCGATGTTGAGTGGGGCAAGCTCAACTGCCAGGTAGCGAACCAGGGCATCCAGCGCTGCCTTGCTGGCACCGACCGAGATATATTCGGGTAATACGCGGTATGCGCCCGGGCTGCTAATGGCCACGATTGCACCGCCATCTTTTTTTTCCATCAGGGGGGCGGCTTTCTGGGCCGCAAACAGGAATGCGCGTGCATTCACATTCATCGTTCCATCCCAGCCATTGGGTTTTTGTGCCATGGCTGGCCGGTTGAAGCCAATGGCGGCATTACTGATGAAATAATCCAAGCCCCCGAATTCGGTGGAGATGGATTCAAACAATCGATCGATATCCTCCAGCTTGGCGATGTTGGCGCGTACCAGCAGGGCTCGCCGGCCAAGCGACATGACCCGCTC
>JAFGXF010000093.1 GCA_016936755.1 Anaerolineaceae bacterium
ATCTATCATGGGCAACCAGTTCACATTTGATCTGATAACGGTTCACTTTTCAACTGAAATCAGTTCACTTTTCAATTTCAAATAACAGGCGGATAATATTCATTTGACAAATTCCCGGCATGCTTATATAATACTTACCTCTTCGCCCCGGCGAACGTTTACCGGGGCAGAAACTTGTATGCCCAACTTCCCCGACCCCGGGCGGCAGGTCCGCGTGGTGGCCGGCGAAGTGAAGATTGGAGAAGGTAAATGAAGTACGCAATTGTTGAAAGCGGCGGCAAGCAGTACAAGGCCGTCGAAGGCGGTAGGATCGAAGTCGACCTGTTACCGATTGAACCTGGCAAGAAGATCGACCTGAATACGGTCCTGTTGCTGGCAGATGGCGACAAGATCAAGGTGGGAACCCCAACCGTGGCTGGCGCGAATGTCGGCGCCAAAGTTGTCGAACATTTCAAGGGTGAAAAACTGACGGTTTTCAAGTACAAACCGAAGAAGCGCATCCGCGTCAAGACAGGACACCGCCAGAAATATACCCTGCTGCAAATTGAAAAGATCACGGAGTAAAAACGATGGCACACAAAAAAGGTGGCGGGTCATCCCGCAACGGTCGTGACAGCAATGCACAGCGCCTAGGCGTCAAGAAATATGCCGGCGAAAATGTCCTGTCAGGCAACATCCTCGTGCGCCAGCGCGGCACGAGCATCAAACCCGGCGAGAACGTCGGTATCGGCAAGGATGACACCATCTTTGCCACGATTGACGGGGTCGTGGTTTTTGCCACCCTGCCGAATGGCCAGAAAAAGGTCAGCGTTTTCCCCAAGGGATAACGTATCCCCCTCATTCAAGGCTTGTTCTGAAAGGATCGCGTTTTAAAATGAAAAAAGATATTCACCCAACTTATTATCCGGATGCCAAGGTGACCTGCGCCTGCGGCAACACCTGGACAACCGGCTCCACCAAAAAAGAGATCCGCACCGAGGTGTGTTCGAAATGCCACCCGTTCTTTACGGGTGAGATGGCGCGCATCATCGACATCGAAGGCCAGGTCGACCGCTTCTACAAGAAGCTGCAGGCCCGCCAGTCGCATGCCGAGGCCAAGAAAGCCCGCGAGCAGGAACGTGTCTCCCCCGAACGCCCCGTGGCTGAACTGGGCCTGGGTGCACGTGCCACCGAAGCCCTTACCAAAGCCAGGATCACCAAGGTTGGTGACATTCTGCAAAAACTGACAGAAGGTGAAGCCGCCCTGCTGGATATCGACGGTTTTGGCCGAAAATCACTGATCGACCTTAAAAAAGCGTTGCGCCAACTCGGTTATGAACTGCCAGCGGCAGCCGAGGAAATTGCCGTTTAGGGCTTGCCAGATTGGTACTTAACCCTGTACACTTAACCGACAGATGCACGCCGCATCTGTCGGTTTGATTAATTCAATAATGAGGGAGTCCCATGAAAAGCGATCACGGCTGGGTTGAGGTCGTATGTGGATGCATGTTCAGCGGCAAGACGGATGAGCTCATCCGCCGCTTGAGGCGTGCCACCATTGCGCGTCAGAAGGTGCAGGTTTTCAAACCGACCATCGATAACCGTTATGCGGTCGAGAAGGTCGCCTCACATGCCGGAACGGATTATGCTGCCATCCCGGTGAATTCCTCAGCAGAAATCCTGGGCAAACTGGAGACCGACACAACCGTGGTGGGTGTGGACGAAGCTCAGTTCTTCGACGAGGGAATCGTGGATATCGTGGAAAAAATGGCTGACAAGGGAATCCGGGTGATCGTGGCCGGGCTGGATTGCGACTTCCGTGGTGAACCCTTCGGCTGCATGCCCGAGTTCATGGCCAAGGCCGAGAAGGTCGACAAGCTGCAGGCCATCTGCATGGTGTGTGGCGAGCCGGCCACCCGCACCCAGCGGCTGGTCAATGGACAACCCGCCCGCTATGACGACCCGGTTGTGATCGTCGGCGCTGCCGAGATGTACGAGGCGCGCTGCCGTCACCACCATCAGGTTCCGCGCGATTAGGAGGCTGCATGGACGATTATCGCAAATTCCTCAAGGAAGTTCTCATCCCTGCCGATGTGCTTCAAAAGCGCATTGCCGAGCTGGGCGCTGAGATCAGCCGCGATTTCCAGGGCCAGGAATTGTTGTTGATCTGCATCCTGCGCGGTGGGGTGATGTTCATGACCGATCTTATGCGTTTCATTGATGTCCCTGTGGCGATCGATTTCATGGCCATCTCCTCCTACGGTACCGGCCAGCGCGAAAGCACCGGTCAGGTACGCATCACGCTTGACCTGACCACCAATATCGATGGGCGCAACATCCTGATCGTGGAAGACATCGTTGACAGCGGGCGCACTCTTCAATCCGTGCTGAACCTGCTTACCACCCGCAAGCCCAGGTCCCTGCAGGTGTGCACCCTGCTGGATAAGGCTGACCGGCGCGAGGTGGAGGTGCCGATCCGTTATTGTGGATTCACCATTCCCAACAAGTTTGTGTTTGGCTATGGTCTTGACCTGGATGAGTTTTACCGCAACCTGCCCTTCATCGGCGTGGTTGACCTGGATAAATATCCCCTGGCCAAATAGGATGGCTTTTTCACCCCAGCATCTCGCTTATATCGAAACCGTCAGGCGTAATCTGCCTGCAGGCATGCGCGCCTGGCTGGTGGGTGGTGCTTTGCGGGATCAGCTGCTGGAGCATCCATTGCGCGATATGGATTTTGTGCTGCCCGCTGGCACGCACCAGGTTGCTGCAGCTGTTGCACAGGATCTTGGCGGGGTGGCGTTTACATTGGATGTGTCGCGGGATACCCAGCGTGTGATCCTTCACAAGAAGGAGGGCGCGGAGTTTTACCTGGATTTTATCCTCCAAAATGGGAAGGATATCCAGGCTGACCTGGCCGATCGCGATTTTACGATCAATGCCATGGCTGTGGAGTTGACAGATTTGGATGAGCTGGTCGATCCCCTGGGTGGATTGGCCGACTTGCGTGCGAAGATCGTGAGGGCATGCGCTCCCGGTGCCATGCAGGATGATCCGGTCAGGTGCCTGCGCGGATTGCGCCTGGCGAATTCACTGGATTTTCAGATCGATAAGGACACGGTTGCCTGGATCCGGAATGCCCTGCCGAAGATTGAAGACGCAGCCCATGAACGCATCCGCGACGAGTTGTTTCGGGTGTTTGAGGGCAGGCATGTGGAACGGGCACTTCGTGTGCTGGATGTGATGGGCGGGATTGATGTGCTCTTCCCGGAGTTAATGGCACTGCGAAAGACGGAGCAGACTGCGCCCCACCAATTGAATGCCTGGGATCACAGCCTGGAAGCACTCGGTTGCCTGGAGGAAGTGACTGCCATATTGAACCAAAAACCTGACCCGGAAGGTTCCGGCAACTGGTTGATGGGTATGGTATCCATGCATTTGGGGCGTTACCGTGAACAGATTAGCGAATATCTTTACCATTCTCAGACTCCACCGCGTACGCGATATGGATTGCTTTTCTTCGCCGCACTGTATCATGATGCCGGGAAGCCTGAAACCGCCACGATTGGTGAGGATAAGCGCCGACACTTTTACCGTCATGATAAAGCCGGTTTACCACTGATCGTACAGCGCGCATTGCAGCTTGCTTTGAGTCGTGATGAAAGCGACTGGTTGGGATGTGTTGTGCGAAATCATATGCGCATCCATCATCTGGCCAACCAGGATGGTGTAACTACACCGCATGCGGTGTATCGGTTCTTTCGGGCAACCGGTGATACCGGGGTGGCGATCTGTTTGTTGAGTCTGGCAGATCTACTGGCGACTTATGGGACAACCATCACGCGTGAGGTGCTCGAGCGGGAATTGATCATATGCAAGCAGTTGCTGGCAGCCTGGTGGGAAAGACCGAATGATATCCTGGATCCACCGGTATTGCTGGATGGCAAAAGTATCATGGTATGCCTTCATCTCGAACCCGGTCCGCTGGTTGGTGAGATCCTGGAAGCGATCCGGCTGGGTCAGGTGGAAGGTCGGGTGAAGACTCATACGGATGCGCTGAAGTTGGCGCGCGATTTATTGAAACAAAAACAGGCCAACCAGGATGGCAAGGCTTAGATGGTTTTAATCCTGACCGGGTACCTTCTGGTACAATACGGCGGATAGAGGTTCCCTTGAAACGCAAATCTCAATTTTCGATTATCCGATGGGTCTCGTTATTCCTGATCGTACTGGCAGTCATTCTGATCATGGTCAGCCTGGTGCGCTACAGCCGTGTTCGTTCCAGTTACCCTGCAGGGATGATGATCGCCAACGTGCCGGTGGGCGGCCTGACCACTCCGGAAGCCACTGACCGTTTACTGCAGGTATATGCCTCTGCGCTTGAATTGCGCTCAGGAGAGATCGTGATCCAGGTCAAGCCTTCTTCCCTCGGGTTCGAGTTGGATTTCCAGAATATGATGGCCGCTGCCGACCTTGCACGTGTGGCGCAGCCGTTCTGGCAGGGCTACTGGGATAACCTGTGGGGGCGGACCAGGAACACAGTGGATGTTCCGCTGCGATATGTTCTGGATGAGGATTCGATGCGGCAGTATCTGATGAATGAGATCGCCGCGCGCTTCGATCAACCGGCAGCTGCACCGGTGCCGATACCCGGTCAGACCAGTTTCCCCGAAGGACAACCCGGGTTGACCCTGGACATCGACCGGTCTGTTACGGATATCAGCAGCGCCCTGACATCAGCAACCAATCGGGTGGTCTTCCTGGTATATGAGCAGGATGAGGCCTCGCGTCCAACCCTGCAGAATCTGGAGATCCTGCTGAAACAGAACATCCATTTATCAGAATATGATGGTTTGATAGAGTTATATATGAAGGACTTGCAGACCAACCAGGTCATCCATTTCGCATATCAAGCGCTTGAAGCAGCCAGCGTCAACCCCAATTTGCCTTTCTCTGCACTTTCCACATTGAAAATACCCGTAATGGTTTCGGCCTACCGGCGCCTGTCTGAGGACGTGTCTCCAGATGTCATGACGCTGATGGCCCAAATGATCGATAAGTCAGACAATGATTCGACCGACCTGCTGGCCATGACCGTTTTGGATAAGAACACAGCTCCGATCATGGTATCAGAAGATATGAAAAGCCTTGGGCTGGTGAATACTTTCTGGGCGGGATACTTTTACCCGGGTGCAGCCTTGCTGCGAATTTATGAAACCCCCGCCAATCAGCGAATTGATGTGGTCACTGATCCTGAGATCTACGACCAGACCACACCAGCTGACCTCGGCATGCTGCTCGAGGATATCTACCAGTGTGCCCAGACGGGTGGGGGTGCGCTGGTGGCGGTATTTCCGGGTGAGATCAACCAGTCGGAATGCCAGCAGATGGTCAGTTTGCTGGCTGCCAACCGCATCGGTGTTTTGATCGAAGCTGGTGTTCCGAGTGACGCCCAGGTGGCACATAAGCATGGCTGGGCCACGGATGTTGAAGATGGGTACATACATACCATGGCCGATGCCGGCCTGGTATACACACCCGGTGGAGATTATGTACTGGTTCTGTTCCTGTATGATCCGGTTCAGGTTGTGTTCGATGATGCCAACCTGATGATCGCCCAACTTTCCCAGGCGATCTACAATTATTTCAACGGATCTGCTCGATAATAATCCCCACATGAGTAACCCGCCAGGGTGGTGAAAAGCCACCCTTTTTGTTTCCCATTCAGGTCTTGACAAAGAGCGAACGACGGTTATAATAACTGGTATGCTGGTCTGACCAGAGGACATGTAAAATGCCTGTAACCATTCAACCCATTGAGCATTACTCACTTGCCCAGGTCGTGGCGGGCAAGCTGGCGGCGCTGATCCAGGCGGGCAGTTACCAGCCGGAACAACAACTGCCATCTGAACGCGACCTGATCGCGCAATTTGAGATCAGCCGTGCAACCCTCCGCGAAGCCCTCACCACACTGTCCAAGAGCAATTTGATCGAGGCCAAACCCGGGGTGGGCTGGTTCGTTTGCCCCATCGATGAGAATAACCTGCCGGGTATCCGTGAGCTGGCCAGCATCGGGACATCCCAAACGGTGGTATCCCCTGACACTGAAGATGGAGTAAAACTTGAGGGTCCCAGGCGGCTGCCTGTCACACCCGAAAAACCGCTTCATATCCCAAATCTCCATACTGATCGCCTGGGTACCTTTGATTTCATCTCCTGGTGGGAACGGGAAAAGGTCCAGGCTGCCAGGGTATTGATCGTGGGGGCGGGTGCGCTGGGCAACGAGGTGATCAAGAACCTGTCATTGATGGGTGTCGGTCATCTGTTCATTATTGATTTCGATGACATCGAAGCTGCCAACCTCAGTCGATCGGTGTTGTTCCGTGAGGTGGATAACACCCGCAGCAAGGCTGAGATTGCTGCGGCCCGGGCCAGACAACTCAACCCGGATGTTAAGGTGCAATACCTGAACGGCGATGTGACTTCTGACCTCGGCCTGGGGGTCATCCGGCGCATGGATGTGGTCATTGGCTGCCTGGATAACCGCGAAGCACGCCTGGCGGTCAACCGGTTTTGTTATTGGATGGGCAAACCGTGGGTGGATGGTGCCATACAGGAATTGCTTGGCTTGATGCGTGTCTTTGTGCCGGGGCAGGGTGCCTGTTATGAGTGCACGCTGACCGAGGCTGCCTTACGCGACCTTTCGCTGCGATACTCCTGCCCGCTGCTGGCGCGCCAGAATATTCTGTTGGGCAAGGTACCGACCACACCGACCATCGCTGCCATCATCGGCGGTATGCAGTCACAGGAGGCGTTGAAACTGATCAACGGCCTGCCAGTGGAAGCGGGAAAAGTCGTCCACTACAATGGTTTAACCAATGAAATGCATACCACGGCATATCTTCCGCGTGAAGGCTGCGAAAGCCATTGGACCTATGGTGATATAACCGAACTGCCGTTGAGGGCCGAGCGCGCAACGCTGACTGATCTGTACAAGGTCGTTCGTGCCGATCTGGGCGAGGGAGCCGTGCTCGAACTGGACCAGGAGTTGGTAATATCGCTGGAATGTCCCTTGTGCCATACGATCACGCCGGTGTTACGCCCGCTGGCACAGGTTAGTTTTGAGGAAGGGCATTGCCCCGAATGTGGAACCTTGCGTGAGACTTCCCTGACCCATGAAATCACGGGGAATGAGGAATTCCTGCATCACACACTATCCAGTCTCGGAATCCCTCCGTTGCAGATCCTGCGTGCCCATAATGCCAGCGATTACCGTTTTTATGAATTAAGCGGTGACCTGGCAGACGCGTTGCATTTCCGTCATTTTGAACGCATTGACCCGCAGGAGAGTCTCTCCCTGCGCAAGCGCATCCGCATCCAGGCGGAGCAATCACAGCCTGAAACACTGATCATTCGGAATAAACGCATCAAACTCCACAACTAGCACAGATACATCCATGCCTACACCTACACCACCCATGGTTGAACGACCCAATAACCGGACACTGCTGATCCGTTTCTTGCTTATTCTTTTTTGCAGTGCCTTTGTAGCACTCGGTTTCTCCAGTGTCGCGATGCATGGTTTCTTCCTGGACTGGCTGCCAACCGCAGTCGACCTGACAGGTGCAGCCGGAATCGGTCTGGCAGCCGGTTACTTCACCCGGATATTGTTATCCAACAGGCGTGGATTCCTGCGCACGATGGTCGCTGTGGGTGGCACCATATGGGGATTGCTGGTTTTTGGTTGGATGACAGGTTGGCAATTTGGTATTGGTCCATTGTATTACAACCCCTCGACCGTCGATTGGGCGGGGTTTGCTTTGCTTCTATTGGGATGCTGTTGTGCGTTGACTGCCGGATTGGCCTATAAAAAGCCACCTCACTCGACATCGCGGGCAAATACAACCCAATCGATAGCCCGACAACCAGCATCGGCAGAATTAACTGTTGCCCGTAAAGCGCGACAGATCGATCGAAAGCCAGTCAGCAAGGGAAAAGAGCCGAAGACAACCCGCAAACGTGCCTCGAGCAATGTGAAAAAAGATGCTCGAATATCCAAACCTGCGGCAATTCGAAGTCCGGGCAAACCAAACCGCGGCAGTGCTGTTAAACAAAAAAGACCTTCCAGGAAGATCGTTCTGGCCCTGCTGGAAGAACACCGCTGCCCGTACTGTCTAGAAATCGTGAAACGCAATGATGCGCGGGGTGTGGTGGAATGTGAAGTCTGTCATACCCTGCACCATGCTGATTGCTGGGCCATCACCGGAACCTGCCAGGTTCCACATTACAACCATTGATCTCAGGAGTGAGAATGTCTGAACTTACAGTGACTATTGTTTTACCCAGCGGTGGAGCGCGTGTAGCTGAAATACCGGATGATGTGCCGGTCAGGGATCTGATGACTGAATTAACCTCATTATTAAAATTGCCGACAGTAGGTCCGGATGGCCGGCCGATGGGTTACCGGCTGGACAGCAAGGCACTCGGACGCGAATTGACTGAGGCAGAGACCCTGTCAGAAGCCGGTATCCCGCAAGATGACCATCTCATGTTAACCGCCGATATCACCGCCGGCTCAATGGGCGTTGACCAGAATCCACGCATGCGCCGTTTGAAAGCGGATGCCGAGTTGATGCAGACACTGGCTTCACGTAGTGATCTGATTCGTTATACAACCCGCGGTTCCAAAACGGGCATCCCGCCGGAAACCTATATCGTTACATTCAGCTGCAAAGGCATTGTCGGCGTCGATCGCAAAGGCGCACCTCAATATGCCAGCAAGCATCAGGTGGAGATCTACCTGCACAACCAGTATCCCCAACGCTGGCCGGGCATGAAGTGGCTGACCCCCATCTGGCACCCCAATATCAATCACCTCAATGGCAGTGTCTGCATTGATGCTGCCTGGTGGACTGCCAGCCGTTCGCTCGACCGCCTGGTGATCATGCTGGGCGAGATGGTCCAGTACAAGAATTTCCACGATGATCCCACCAAACCACCATTCCCGTGGGATGTGGAAGCTGCCCGTTGGTGCCGGGAGTATCGCAAGACTCACCCCCGTTCTTTTCCAGTCGATAACCGGGAGCTCCTGCGCCCGGAAAGGATCAGGATCAAGACCCAGCCTGGTCCCCAGAAAAAGGTAAAGATCAAACTCAAATGATCTGAGCAAAAACGAAAGGAGTCAAAAATGTCTGATCTATCTGTTACTGTCGTTCTTCCATCAGGGGGAAGCCGCACAGCGGAAATCCCGGATGATGTCGTCGTCAAGGAGTTGCTGCCGGAGCTGACAACATCACTCAGCCTGCCGGTGACCGGTCCGGATGGGCGGCCAATGTATTACCGCCTGGATAGCAAGGCACTCGGTCGTGAGCTTCAGGAAGATGAGACACTCTCCGGTGCCGGCGTGCCCGAGGGTGACCGGCTGATGATGACCGCAGATGTCACAGCTGGGTGAAGGAACAGGAATCGTGAAAGGTAAGGAAACACTCGTGACCTCACCACGTATCAAGCTGGCATCGGATACTCAACCTGTTCCCCGGAAAGCGTACTCGCCTGCCTGGTGTTCAAACCGCTTGGAGTCAATTTATGAGCGGGATGAAGACTGGCTGGAAAAACCCCAGGTGGAGGTGTTTATCACCCAGCCGGCTTACAGCTGTATCTGTCTGCATGCCCAATCCGATCTGCAAAACGAAGTGGGTGGGGCTTTAACAGGCAAATGGTGTCAGGATGCCATCAGCGGATCACAATTCATTGTGGTGGATGCAGCACTGCCTGCACGCCATACCCGCTATGGGAGTGCCTTCCTTACCTTCACATCCGACAGCCTGTTGGCTTTCCAACGGGAGCTTGAAACCAACCACCCGGGAAAATTGATTGTTGGTTGGTATCACACACACCCCGGTATGGGTGTATTCATGTCAGGGTATGACACCTGGTTGCATGAGCACTTTTTCCCCGAACACTACCAGGTTGCGCTTGTAATCGAACCGCGTTCCGCACAGGCAGGTGTCTTTATCCGCCAACCGGATGGTTATCTGGATGCCCGTCGTTATTATGGATTGTATGAATTGAATGGTTCGCATACTGCGAGTATCATCGACTGGCAAAATTTGATCCCACGGGAGGATCCCGATGAATAAAATAATTCGAACGTACTTGTATATGATTGTCGGGGCAATCAGTGGTTTGATCGGTTGGCAGGCGAGCAACCTGATTGGCCTTTCAATCACGAAGAATGTGTACCTCAATGAGATTCCAGTTGGCGCTGTCATTGGCCTGGTATTCGGAATATTGTTGGGCGCGTTGGATGGTCTGCTCACGCGCAACTGGGTGAAAGTCCTCAAAGGGATGCTGCCTGGCGCATTACTGGGGCTGGTGGCTGGTGCTGTCGCTTTACCGCTCAGTGAGTGGGTCTTCCAGATGGTTGGAGCCGGTCTGCTGGGCAGGATGCTGGGTTGGGGTTTGTTTGGCCTGGTGATCGGGCTGGCTGCTGGAATGACCGGTGGAACCCAGTTGTGGAAAAGCGTGCTGGGTGGTTTGATCGGGGGAGTCATCGGCGGAGCCCTGATGGAATTATCTGCCACCAAACTTTCAGACCTGTTATTGGGGAAAGCAGTTGGTATGATCCTGCTCGGTGCTTGCATCGGTGTATTCACTTCGCTGATCGTGGTCCTGTTGGCGCGTGCCTGGCTTGAGGTGAAATCCGGCAAACTGAAAGGCACAGAGTTCATCCTGGATAAATTCATCAAGGCGCGCGGCCCATCCATATTTATCGGCAGTGATGCCCTGAAATCTGAGATCGTATTACCTGATCCGGATATCGCTCCGCAACATGCCATGCTCACCGGCGATGGGAGTACATTTGAGATCAAGGATATGAGTCTGACCGGGACGTTCATCAATAACAAGCAAATTGAACGCAGTGGATTGAATGATCGTCAGACAATTAAAATGGGCAATACCGAAATGGTTTATCACGAAAAGAGGTGATGCGATGAAAAAACACCCGATCCTTCAAATCATTGGCCTGGCATTAATCATGAGTGTGGTGCTTGCATCACCGGTTTTTACCCCGACCGTTCATGCAGATCAGTCGGAGCCTGAAGCAAAAATAACCCAGGTGGATGTCTCACAATTCCCTCTGGTGACCCTGTATGTTTCGGTGACCGATGAGAAGGGCCAGCCTTGGGCGGTAAATCCGGATAAGATCAACATCTATGAGAATGATGTTTTGATGGAACCGATCGAAATATCCGGCGAAGGTGAAATAGGACCGTTGACCAGCTTGTTGGTGATGGATATCTCCGGAAGCATGAATGAAGCTGGTAAACTGGAGGCGGCCAGGAATGCAGCGTTGGCTTACATTGATCTCCTGAATACCGGTGACCAGGTTGGTCTGATGTCGTTCAACACTGAAGTGCAATATCCACAGCCACTCACAACAAATCTGGATTCAGTGAGGGCAGCCATTCAGAATTTAAGAGCTGAGAAGGACACTGCTTTTTTTGATGCGCTGGTTGAAGCTGAAAAGGCGCTTGCAGATGTATCTGGTCGCAAAGCGATCGTGGTATTGACGGATGGTCTGGATAATATGAGCCGGTCAAACCTGGAGGATGTTCTGGCTGGCATTAGTGAAACTGGTTTATCCATCTCAACCGTCGGGTTGGGTGAACCGGACCAGCAGGGATTGAACTCCGGTCTGAATGAAAACAGCTTGAAAATGCTGGCCAATCAAGCTGGTGGTCTGTACGCCTACGCCAATGATGCTGAAACATTAAAAAGCATCTACCAACTCTATGGCTATCTGTTGAAAAGCGAATACCGGATCACTTACCAGACCCCTGCTGAACTGCGGGATGGCATTCAACGCAGCTTGCGGGTTGAGATCGGTGAAACAAGCGCGGGCATAGAATCGGGTAGTTCGGAATACAATCCCGGGGGTGTCATTCCTGAAGTGGATACCTCAGATGCCTGGCGCATGTTCTTCATCCTGCTGGCCGCATTGGCCGTTTTTTTGCTGATTCCATTTATCATCCGAAGTGTTACCAGCAAGGCCGGTGGCAAAGCGCCATCTTCAAAGAAGAATTCAAAATCAAAGCCGATCACCATCAAGGAACCCCCCAGGATTAAGCTGAAGTAATACAACACAGACCAGGTCTCGATCGAGACCTGGTCTGTGACCCTGGACCCCCATACATGGATCTTTGACAGGTATTTTGCTCGCAGACAGGCTTGATCTCCTCAAGACAGTTCGCTTTATCTTGGAATTCACACAGGGGTGCTGTCTGAGGCACGAACAGCATTTCTCAATTCACCCTGGGTTTGTTAACTTTTATATCGGATATAATCGATCTCTGGACCCTATCGATGGAAAGGTTACATAAATGAGTATGCACCGCTTATCGCTCTCTGTTGTGGCAGTCATAATTGTCCTGCTGGCAGGCGCCTGCGTATCCAATAGTGGTACAGGGCTGGTTATATCAAGTCCGGATTTTTCGGATGGTGGTGTCATGCCGGAAAAGTTCACCTGCAGTGGAGCAAATATCTCGCCTGAAATTAATTGGTCTGGAGCTCCGACAAATACCAAAAGCTATGTTCTCCTGATGGAAGACGCTGATGGCTCCACTGGAATGCTGACACACTGGATCGTCTATGATATGCCGGTATCCATGATCTTGTTGCCTGCGCGCATGGCTGAAGCAGGGAAGATACCTGGTGGAATCATGCAGGGAACCAATGCTTTCGGCATCACCGGCTACAGTGGTCCTTGCCCGCCGGTGGGAGAAAACCATCAATATATATTTACGATTTATGCTCTGGATGCCAAGTTGGATATCGCTCCTGGAGCTGATATCGCTCGACTAAAAGAAGTGATGGCACCGCGTATTCTGGAGCAAACATCCATCACAGTGATGTATGAACTGCCTGCCGAGTAAAAGGAATATTGACTATCGACACCTCGTGGTAAAAATTAATTACAATACCACGTTGTAGTATTATCTGCCACTGATTTTTCTATTCATTGCATGATCCGATGAGGAGAGAAGCCTTCCTGATGCCCAATCCCCATATCTCCTCCAAAGATTGAGCTTATTGCACTGCTTATTTGACGATTGGTCTTTTAATTCGCCAAACTCTGTTTACCCTATATTAACTCTCTTAAAACTCAATTTTTACGGAATCTTCTGTCTCCAGTTGCTTCGCAACCTCTTGAAAAACGGTCACCTGCCCTGGTATTTCCCACACTTATGTTTTCTTGATCTGGAGCCATCTCATATGATTCACATTCTTCTGGTAAAAAACACACCCCATGTGATGAAACGGGTATGTGTTTTTATCCTTGACTTTCGAATTCGAGTAAGCGATGGGCTATTTAAGGCAGAATGCAAAACCAATCACACCAACCACAGAAGCCACCCACCAGTAATCCTTGAATTCAGTCAACAACGTTTCATTTCGGACCAGGATTGAAAGGATGAGCAGTGCAATCATGATCGACAGCATGAGCCAGCTCCTGACTTCGTAGCGTGGTGCGTTGGGATCCGGCAGCCTGGCAGCCAGCTCACGCTTCTTGGCACCATGTGCTTTGTTCATGGCCATGGCGGTTTCGCGTGCCAGGCGGCGTTTGCGTCCCCTCAACCAGGCTAAATAGAGATAGAAAAAGATCAGCGCCAGACCGGTATATAAAATGCCATCATCCAAATTGAACACTTCTTATTCCTCCAGGATCAGATTTTCATGATCTTGCGTACTTCATTTATAAATCGCTCACTATCAGGCTGGGGACCATAACCGATGGGTACGATGCGTAACTGTGGTGTGACATAAGACATCCAGGTGCACTCTTTTCCGTCTTCATCAATTGATTTATCCAGCACGATGACACGCGTGGAAGGGAACTTTACAAAAGGAATGCGTTTCTCAGGTAATTTTATTCCTGCCACAAAATAGGTGTCTCCTTGTGTTTCGGGTTGTGGAAGGGTGATCAGGATGATGTGTTTGTCACCTTCGTAATCACGTACCTGAAAATTCAAACCCTTGGGTGCCTTGCAGAGCGACTTATCCAGTTGATCACCCACGTGTTTCCACCAGAATTCCAGGAATGCAGTCCGGTCGCGTCCAAGATAATTGATGAAGTCGTTGTACTGCGAATGGAACAGGACTGGCAGGGCTTCGTGGCCATAATTGAACTGTTGGTTTTTATTCTTATCTACCATTATCGCTCCGTGTTATTCTGAAAAGAATTCCTCGATAAATGCATCCAACGATCTACCATTATGGCCGAGTAAAGCTTTGAGGACGATTCCGTTGCCGATAAAACCAAAGCGCTCGTAATATTCGAACATGCGAAGCAGTGCGTCGATTGAATACGCTGGCATGCTGGATTGTACCATCGTATGCCGCCACTCGTCTCGTGGTATCTCCCGAAACGCGATCACCCGCCGGCAGGCTGCGCTGAACTTGCCGGCCAACTCGAGTTGACTGCAGATGTCATCATCGGCCAGTTCGTAAGTGCTGCCATAATGGTCTTCGTTCAAGATGATCCCGGCAGCCACTTCCGCCACATCCCGCACATCGACCATGCTGATGCGCGTTTGCCCGTTGTATGGAACCGCATACACCCCATCTGACATGATGGCAGGTTTGTAGGCAAGCAGGTTCTGCATATATGCAGTCGGTTGCAGGATGGTGAAGTTCAGTCCTGATTTGAACAACAACCCCTCCACCCGCATTTTTTTCCAGTGGTGAGGCATCTCCCTGATCTGGGGATGCAGAACGGAGTGGTAGACAAAGTGATGAATCCCGTTCAATCTAGCCAACCGGATCATGTGCCTGCCGATGGCCACCTCTGCCGGATGCATATTGGGGCAAATATGGTAAATGGCAGTGACCCCCTCCATGGCTTGAGACAGATCCAGGCTGGAGGTCAAGTCGCCGCTGAAAATACAGATGCGCTCATTTATCTTTGATGTTTGCTTGGTGGAATGGACAAATGCTTTAACCAAGTATCCTTTTTTTAGAAAGGCGTCCATGACCGCCTTTCCTGTTTTCCCACTTGCACCAGTAACCAGGATTTGTGTTTTTTTCAATAGATCATCCATATCTGGGGATGTTCAAGAGAAGAAGCGCATTATACCATGATGGTCGCTGTCGGGTTGTTGAGGTCGTGCTCGAAAGAAGGAGCGCCGGGTTGAACCGGCGCTCCAGTGTGTTGATTCTGGCTATTTCCTGTGATCAGGAATAATGCTTAGCCAACCTTGGCACGCTCAACCGGGGGTTTGAAGAAGAGGAAGATGAGGTTGATGAGGATACCAAGCACGGCACCGGTCGCGATCGCTGGCCAGCCGAAGGGGAAGACCTTCTGCAGCAACGGGACCGGAAGCATGCCATTGGGATAGCCAATGTTGCCGCCGATGCCAACGACCAGGATGATGGCCCCGAGGGCCAGCTCTTTGGGATCATACAGGTTGACTTTTTCAGCCATCATCAGCGCAATACCCTGCATGCCAATGACACCGAACAGGTAGATGGACAGGCCACCGGCTACAGAGGTCGGGATGCTGTAGATCAGGTCGCGCAGCGGACCGATGAAGCCCAGGAGAATGGCGATGACGCCGGCAGTGAGCAGAACCGGGCCGGAGTAGTTACGGGTGATCACCATCAGGGAGTTGTTCTCACCGTAGTTGGTGCCGGCGGTTGAGCCAAACAGACCGTTGATGATGTCATCCAGACCGTCCAGCATCAGGTTGAGGCCGACGTATTGGGCCAGCCCGAATTTCTCACGACCCTGCTCCTCGGCCAAATGGTCGACATACAGGCTGATCTGGTACAGGTGGGCGGTGGATTCGGGGATGGTGGCGATGGCCATGACACCCACACCGACGATCACGGTCCAGGTCAGGGGATCATTGAAGACCGGGAAGGTGAAGGTGGGGGCGGTGATCCAGGCGGTTGCGCCTATTTGGGAGAAATCCACCAGCCCGAACGGGATGGCGGCGAGGTAACCGACAATGGCACCCAGGAGGATCGGGAGCATGCCGATGAAGCCCTTGCCCTGCAGGTATACTGAGAACAACACAGAAGCGAGCAGGGTGATCAGAGCGACGATCCACCAGGAAACAATTCCATTGGAATCCACCAGATAACCGCTGGCATTATTCAATGCCGCAGCGCCCAGACCAATACCGATCGTGCAGGCCACTGAACCGGTCACGACAGGTGGCAGAACCAGATCGACAGCCTTCTTGCCACCGGCCAGGCGGATGATCAAGCCAACGATGACGTTGATGACACCAGTGGCCAGGAAACCGGCTTGAACGACCGACAGGACATGCGCAGGAGCGACTTCACCGTAGGCAGTCTGGGTGATGGCCATGACCGCAGCCAGGTAGGAGAAGCTGGACCCGTAGTACAGAGGGATGTATTTGCCCATGCTCCACTTGGCACCGAGGAGGGCAATAATGGTGCCCAGTCCGGTGACCGTCAAAACAGTCGAGACCGGGAAGCCCATCAATAGGGCACACAGGACAGTCGCCGGGAACATGGTGATGACATGCTGGAAACCCAGCAGGAGCATCTTCCCAAAGGGCGGCGTGTCATTGGGCAGATAACCCATCACTTTTGATTTTGCAGTTGCCATAATCTTCCTTCCTTTTTATCGAAAAAGATTGGTCGTGCAATTCCTTACACACAACAATTGCGATACAACAAATTCCCTATCAACCACCTCCTCTCAAAAGGACGTAATCGAAATCAGAATTCTAAATATTCTGTGTGTTCGTTCTGGACTACTCAATATTTTATCGCGTTGTGAGGTAAACGAATAGTGCCAAAATGAGTGCTATCGGCACAACATATAACACCATCCGCACTTCGGCGATGCTCATTAAATCTTGCTTTTCTTTGCTGCCTGATTTTTTCTTATCGTCTTGTGCCTGACCCATGGTTTTTATCTGAGTCTTCTTGCTTGCTTTACTTGTTGCCATGCTTTTTCTCCAATGCTTTGTCTAATATTCCAAACCCTGTCTTGATGATGATCTTACTGACACTATCGATCATGCGTTGGCCGACACTGGCCAGCATACCACCTACGGCCACATCACCGTCATATTTCATAAGAGTGGTGCCATCACCCAGGTCGGTGAAATGGACATTGCCACTTCCTTTCAGAAAACCGGCAGCGCCCTTGCCATCCACAGTGAGTGTACAGCTCTCAGGTGGTATATCGTTGGTGATCTTGAGGTTGCCTGCAAATGTGCCTGAAACCGGGCCAATGCGAAGGTTGATTGTCCCTTCGTATTCGTTCTTGTTGATCTCTTTTAGAGATTGTGTTCCAGGCAGCGCAGAGGCAAGGATCTCGGGATCGTAGAACATTTCCCACACTTCTTCGCGCGGACCCTTGAAAATGTGTTCACCTTCTATTTTCATACGGAAAAACTCCTTTTATTATAATTTATCTGATGCTTCTTTACCAGTATGGATATATCACTGTTTGTTGATATAGTGAAACAGCTTACTGGGGTTGATCGGGGTTTCCATGATCTCAACCCCGGAGTCTTCGAATGCATTTTCCAACGCCTGAATGAAACATGACGGAGGAGGTATTGCCCCGGCTTCACCCACGCCCTTGATTCCCAACAAGTTCAAGGGGGAGGGGGAGTTGTTGTGTCCGAGGATCACTTCCTCAGGCATATCAGTAGCCTGGGGCATGAGGTAATCCATGAAGGAGGCGTTCATCACCTGACCGTTCTCATCGTACAGGAGCTGCTCATAGAACGAGTTGCCAATACCCATCGAGAGTCCGCCCATTATCTGGCCTTCAAGAAGAAGTGGATTGATAACAGTACCACAATCGTGTACAAGCGCACACTTGTGGATTTTAACGGCATAGGTACCCGGATCGACTTCAACGATCATGGCCAGCGCACCGTTGCCGGTTGCACCATATGGCGGGCCGTAATAACCCACTGCTTCAAGCCCTGGATCTGCACCAGGTTCGATCACACCGCGGGTCGGATTGGCGACATTCGCCAACAAGCCGAGCGTGACGTTCTTGGATTCATCCTTGGTCGATCGAACAATGCCATCCGCCAGAACCAGATCGCCTTCTGGTACATCCAGGAATTTGGCGGCCAGGGTGAATATCTTCTGGCGAACCTTGACGGCTGCATTGTAAACTGCTGAACCAGCCACGGCTGCACCCCGGCTGGCGAATGTGCCGGCACCCCAGTGGAAATGCTGCGTATCACCGGTGATAACGTTGACATCCTTCACA
>JAFGXF010000094.1 GCA_016936755.1 Anaerolineaceae bacterium
GCCAATCATACTCAGGTTGTTCATATTCCCATTCGTGTCAATCCACCGACCAGACCTTCGCGGTTAATGAGAGGAACCACAGACTATCTTTTCCATTCTGGAGCGACTATAATTCGGGCATTCACCATGTATCGCCCCTTGCGTGTATTTACCATCTTTTCCAGTGTTTTTATCCTGGCCGGATTAGTATTAGCCTCACGATACTTGTATTATTACATTCAAGGAAATGGTGCCGGGCATGTTCAATCGGTTATTCTTGCAGCGATTTTATTAATTATTGGGTTTCAGACATTCCTCATTGGTTTGGTGGCTGACCTCATCAGCTCCAATCGCAAGCTGGAGGAAGAAATACTATACCGGATAAAGAGAAAAGACACAGACACCCGCTGAGGGTGTCTTTTTTTAGATTGCGGGCTTTTAGGATGCCGGATGAATAAATTTGACATACAATAGAGCTAACTGAGATTGAATCAACACATAGAATGGATTGGATGAGTATTAACAAGCAAGCATTTATTCCAGGTACATCTCAACCACCCATATACCCACTTGGGCGATATCTTCCAGTCATCCCCAATGGGATGATAACGCGCATGCTTGACAAGAAAACAAAAAGAGGGGGTGTCCTGGTTGATCCATTCGGCACATCACCCGCGGCCATAATCGAGGCTGCCCGGGCAGGATATAGGATCATCGTAGCCTGTAATAATCCAATTATTTCTCATATGTTGCGGGTAAAAGCAAAGGCTTATTCAAACGAGCGATTTCTTCGTATTCTATCAACCCTGTCTGCCACAAGAAAAGGTGATGAACGTTTGGAAAGACACTTGGAGGATCTTTATCAGGTTCAATGCCCTGAATGCTCAGCAAGCAACCAGGCGCGCATGTTCATCTGGGCAAAAGGCGCCTCAACACCAACGGCAGCAGTTCTGGAATGCCCGGCCTGTAAACGAAAGAGCGAATTGCCGGCCGGGCCAGAAAGTCAGCAAAAGCTTTTTGCCCTGCTGAAAGGCAGCATGTATCGGGCAAGAGCACTGGAGCGTATTGCTGCAGTCAATGACCCGATCCGCCCGCGTGTTGAACAGGCGCTTGAAAGCTACCAGGCAAGACCGCTGTATGTGCTCATTACGATATTGAACCGACTCGAAAGTCTTCAGCTTGATGTAGACGATGAATCAATTCTTCAAGCGCTTCTGATATCAGCCTTTGATGCAGGTAATACATTATGGCCTCACCCGTCATCCAACCTGAGGCCCAAGCAATTGGTTCTTCCACCCAATATCCGTGAAAATAACTTGTGGCTGGTCTTAAACGAGGCTATCTCTGAGTGGTGTGGCGATGATGCCAGCGTTCCTGTTGTGGATTTCCCACAAATACCCCCGATGAGTGGTGGTATTTCAATTTTTCCTGGAAGGATCAGGGAACTCGCACGCGACATCGGAACCAAAATAAAGGTTGATGGGTTGCTTGCTGTTATGCCACGCCCCAATCAGGCATTTTGGACACTTTCAGCAGTTTGGGCAGGTTGGCTCTGGGGTCCTTCTGCAGTCCAACCATTTAAATCTGCTCTGGTTCGTCAACGATATGATTGGCAGTGGTATGCTGATGCACTGGCTTCAATTACCGCTTCCTTGAAAGTGGAAGCTTTAAAAGATACTGTTGTAACTGGATTAATAACAGAATACGAGCCCACCTTTTTAAACAGTACTTTAACCGCTTTCGATTCAGGTGGTTTTTCTGTGACTGGTTATTCCTATAACCCGGAGGTTAATATTGTCCAATTAACCTGGGAACACAACGATGGCATATCCTCACCAACGGTCGATACCCGAACGATCATACATGAAGCCATTAACGAGCAGATGGTGGTGTTTAACCAGCCGGTTGAGTATTCTATTGTGGGAGCTGCCGTTGGCCTTGCCCTGGCAAATAATCATCTCTATCGCGTTCAACCGGGTGAGGCGTCAGACAGATATACAGCCACGCAGAACTCATTAAAAGCTGAATTGTTAACAGCTGGTGATTATATCCGTTTTCGCGGACAGCGCGCATTGGAATCTGAAATATGGTGGAAAAACGGCCTGAAAGTGGGTCCGTATTCGTTGGATGACCAGATCGAACTGGCTATGCTTGAAATCTTGATGAAAGCAAGTGAAATTAAATATACAGACTTGCAGGATTTACTATTCAATCAGTTTTCTGGATTATTAACTCCAAGCTCAGAGCTTATTCGGACGATATTGGATTCATATGGAGAAATGACAGACAGCACAGCGGGAGTCTGGCGTTTATTACATCGGGAAAATCCGCTTACCCGCCAGGCAGATATATCCGATATATTAAAAACATTGAAAAAGATTGGAAAGCAATTTGGATATATTACAGATGGTGAAACAGACGTCGTGTGGAAGGATGATGAGGGAAATCTTGTTAATTATTATGTTCCATCTGTACATGCTTGTATCAGTGGGCTGATGATAAACAGCACCTACCCGTCTGAAAAGTCTGTAATTGCCATCCCGGCCAGCCGTGCGAATTTGTTGCTTTATAAGGTTGAAAAGAACCCCCTGCTTTATGAGAAAATATCCGCAGGTTGGCGTATTGTTAAATTCCGACACATACGCCAAATATCCTCAGAAAATCAGGATGACGCTGAACAATGGCAATTACAGTTGGATATGGATCCCCTGGAATATAAGCCTACCCAAATGAAGATGTTTTAGTAACCAAGTCTGTGGCGTGGGGTCTTCAGTTGTTGGTGAGGGCAACTCTGAATCAGTAGGAGTTGGACTTCCGGTCGGGGTAGGTGTATCAGTCGGTGCAGGTGGCGTATCAGTTGTGGTGGGCGTGATTGTTGGTGTGCCTGTTGGAACAGGCGTGGGGGTCGGAGTTGCACTTGGCACAAACAATGTGGGCGTGATTGTTGGCGTTGGGGGCCATGTGGGCGTAAGGGTCGGAAGCAAGATGGTAACTCTTATTTTCTTTTCGGAATACCCACCGGTGGTACTGTGTAAATATATCTTTAAAGTACCCGGGCCGGACGGAAGCCCCAGCATGTTCCAAGACGTTATGACCCCCGCAGTTTTCATGGGGGTTTGGTTTCGATCGACCAGTGTGACCCATTTCGAGGGGTCGCTGTCTGCCACATAGGATATTTCGTAGTAATCAAAGTTGGAGGTCGCATCAATGATTCCCACCAGGTCAACAGGATTGGTGGTGATTACTTGTCCGGCGGTGGGATTTGATAGCTGGGTGATTGGTTGGCTGTCTGATGCGCGACACAACTGGTTTGGAGTGATAATGATTGGCCGGGTGAAGCCGTGATCCAGCGCCCAATTTTCTCCGGCCTCGTTTTGAAGAACCCAACGGATTGCCCAGGTGTCGGTTATATACAATGTAAGTTTTTCTTCTGATGAGCCTGAACATTCAGCGGAAGACTCCAGCCCGGTCCATGTATCTATCTCTGTTTCCTGCCAGAGGTCATAGTCGCTGGAAAGAGGGGGTTGGTCAAAAGCAAACACCTCGACCATTTGATTTGGACATTTGTCTGAAGGCTCGCTTCCAGACAAGGTGCATATTGTACGGTCAATGATTCCTGCCGGGCGAGTGAAAGCTGATGGATTACCACCGGTGATGACCTGAATTCCGGTTTGCATGAATTCAGCCCATATTGGAGCCGCACCGGAAAGCCCGGTTGTATTTAACATGGGTGTGTAATCAGCATTTCCCACCCATACACCCACGACCAGGTCCGGGGTGTAACCCATGGTCCAGTTATCCCGGAAGTCATTGCTGGTTCCGGTTTTTGCCGCCACCGGGAAAGGCAAATTTATAATCGGGTTTGTACCGAAAGCTGGAATCCTGGCACGCGTGTCGGAGAGTATTGAGGTAATCAGGTATGCATGTTCCTCGCGTATAACTTGGTCACCGGGTGGGGGCGTGTACTCATATATGACATCTCCCTGATAATTCGTAATACGTAAAATACCCTGGGGGGACACTTTCCGACCGTTGTTGGCGAAGACTGAAAATGCACCACTTAACTCCAGTAAGCTTAATTCCCCACCGCCAAGCGTGAGTGACAGGCCATAATCCTCACGAGTCAGGCTTGTGATTCCCAGTCGCTTGGTAAAAGCGATCAGTCCCTCTTCCTCTGCTGTCTCGGGATTGTCATATATACCAACAAAATCCAATGTTTTAACTGCCGGTATATTGTATGAATTAGCCAAAGCATAGCGAACAGTAACGGGCCCATGATAGCGGCCATCATAATTTACGGGTTTATATGGTTCACGCGGATCGGCAGGGTTTCCTGATGGCGGAAACTGTGAAGGAACATCCCAAATCAGTGTTGATGGCGTCCACCCCTTTTCGAACGCCGCAACATAGGTCAGTGGTTTAATGGATGATCCCGGTTGACGAGTTTGGCTTGTAGCCATATTAACCTGTCCGGAAATATCTGCATTATTAAAATCCGCAGAACCAACCATTACGATTATTTCACCTGTTTCAGGACGAATGGCAACCAATGCGCCATTGGTTACATGTTGGTCTTGAAGGGAATCCACCTGCTGTTTGACGATGCGTTCAGCTTCCCTTTGAAGATATGGATCCAAAGTGGTATATACGGTGAATCCTGATCGATAAATAGTCTGAGGATCGTATATGGTTTCCAATTGGGTTCTAATGTAATTCACCCAATGTGGATAATACATGGGGATGGTATCCGGAACGAACTCATAAGCATCCATTTCACTGGCGGCAAGAATGGCTTCTTCGTATGAGATGCAAACCGGGTCGAGACTGTTACTGATATGGATACAGCCATCTGAAGTACTCATTTGATAGATCAGATTTAACACCTGTTTGTGCCGGTTAAGGGTTTTATCACGATTGGCAAACACATCATAAACAGCAGGCGCTTGTGGCAGCCCGGCCAGAAAAGAAGCCTGTGCAAAGGTAAGCTTGTCAGCACTTGTGTTGAAGTAAGCCTCAGCTGCAGCTTCGATCCCATAGGCAAGATTACCGTAATTGATCTCATTCAAATAAAGCTCAAGGATTTCATCCTTGGAGTAGCGGCGGGTGATTTCGGCGGCCAGGATAATCTCGCGTACCTTCCGGTTGAAAGTGATCTGGCTGCGCTCTTCGGGGCTGAGTATCAGCATGCGTGCCAGCTGCTGGGTGATGGTTGAAGCGCCAGAAACGGTCTCGCCCTCTTCTATGTTTTGAAAAAGTGCTCTGAGCATGGCAAGTGGATTGAATCCGGGGTGTAAATAAAAATCCTCGTCTTCGGTAGCCAGGGTTGCCGCGATCACATAAGGAGAGATCTTTTCCAGTGGAATAAAAGTTCGCCTGCCCGCATTTGGATCCAAAATCTCGTAAAGCAGATTTCCATTCCGATCGAGTATGCGGGTTGTCTCAAATTGAGATGCACGCTCTCTCAGGTCTCCAACGGTAGGCAGGGATGAAGCTATTGAATAGTACTTGTAAATGACAAAGCAGGTGCAGGCTATCCCAAGCGATATTGCCATGAATATCAGAAGAATTGCGATGCGCACAGCACATCCCATAGCCCCCTTACGAGATAGCAATGACTGTGGATTCTTTTCCCCAGGTGGTGTTGGAACCGTTTGCGACGCCTGCGTCTTATCAGGGCTCATAACTGACCCTTGAGTGATTTTGGGTGATTGCATTTGATTGAATTCTAGCACATTCACAAATGGAATGGTTGTCGGAGAGTATGTAGAAACGGATAATTTGAGTATAATAAACAAGACGATGCGTAAAAGGAATGTTCGACATTTAGTATACCTCTGCAATGCGATGAGAGGACAGAATGACTAGGAAAAATCAGAAAAACCCACATTCGGCCATGATCATCGTTGTTCAAGCTCAGGATGTTGATAATGCAGAACGCGCTCTGGAAGAATTGGGGCTAAACACAAATCGATTACCCAGTATAGGTGGTTTTCTCGGCCGCCGCAA
>JAFGXF010000095.1 GCA_016936755.1 Anaerolineaceae bacterium
GATTCCAGCGCGGAAAAGCACATCCTTTGAAATTATTTCCCCGACAATCATCTTTCCCTTGAAATCGGGCGGCAGACTCTGGAAAGCTCCCTCCCGCGTGTCGACCACGGAGACCTGGTGGCCATCCTTGCATAAAGCGATCGCCAGGTCTGATCCAACCCGGCCGCAACCCATGACAATCACATTCATATTATTCTTATCTCCGGGCTTATCTTACCAGTAATTTAATCCACCTGATAGGGCACGTCAGTGATGACGATATCCTTCTGGAAGATCAACACTTTTCGCAGGGTATCCGCCGTGCGGGTATGAAGGAAACCAGCCAGACGATTATGAGTCACAAATTGAGGCACCACAATGGTGATCAATTCATTCGCCTGACGCTGCTGGTCGATCTCCTCTACGTAGTTCAACAAGGGCTCTATGAACAACCGGTAAGGAGAATCGATGATCACAAGACGGACACCTTCACCCCACACATCCCATTTTTCCCGTATCTTCTCGGTTTCCACGGGATCGATGGAGATATGCACCGCGGTGACATCGTCAGAGAGAGAGCTTGCATAGCGCAGGGCGGTCAAGGTACCACGGTGCACCCCACCGATGGGGAGGATCACACGGTGTCGCTGCATATGCGGAACAGATCCAAAATCATCCAATGTAAGTAATTTCGCCACATGTTGATAATGCCTGTGTATGGATGAAAAAACGATCACGAGTGCCGGGATAAGCACAAGCACCACCCAGGCACCATCCTTAAACTTGAAGATGGAAAATATCACCACCACCACCACGGTTAACACAGCCCCCAGGCTGTTGATGAAAATCTTAACACGCCAGGTCTTATCGGGTCGAAGGGTGGATCCCTGCTGTTTTAACTCCTCACCTGGTTTCAGCTTGCCAATCCGCCACCAGCGGCGCGCCATACCCGTCTGAGAAAAGGTGAAGGATACAAAAACACCGATGGCATACAAGGGGATCAAGTTGGTAACGCTGGCCTGGAATATAATCAGAAGGAGAGAGGCAAACATCGCCAGGGCGACAATCCCATAAGAATAAACCAGACGGCTGCCTCGATATGTCATCTGACGGGGCAAGAAACCATCACCGGCTGCTATGGCGCTTAAGCGTGGAAAATCAGCAAAGGATGTGTTCGCAGCGAGTATCAGTATGACCGTTGTCGTCAGCAAGGTGCCGAGATACAAGATTCCCCGTCCACCAAAAATTGTGCGCGCCAGTTGGGAAATAACCGTTTCGGTATCAGCAGGAACCGCCTGGATTTGAGCGGCCAGGAATGAGATGGATATCATCAGACTACCGAGAATGGCTGCCATGATCAATAACGTCTGCCCGGCATTCTTGCTTTTAGGTTCCTTAAAAGCCGGGATCCCATCTGAGATGGCTTCCACACCAGTTAAAGCCGCTGTCCCATTCGAAAAGGCTCGCAGGATCAATAAAACTGAGACCGCCTGTATGCCCAGCATTGACTCATAGTGCGGCGGGTCTGACAAGACCCCAAGCGATCCGCTAAAATAACGAAACAGGCCGACAATAACGGTCGCATACATCATCAGAATAAAGAAGTATGTGGGAATCGCGAATGCCATGCCGGATTCTTTCACGCCACGCAAGTTGATCATCATCACAAAGAACACCAGAGCAACCGAGAGGATGACACGGTACTCATACAGGATAGGGTAAGCAGAGACGATCTGAGCCACACCGGAGGAAACGGAGACTGCCACCGTCAGGATGTAATCAGACAATAACGCGGCCGCGGTGATTTGGGCAGGCAACCAGCCCAGATTGTCTCGGGAGACAATGTACGCGCCACCACCAGTTGGATAAGCATGGATGGTTTGAAGATAACTGAGGGTGATGATCACCAAAAGTGTGACGATGACGAGTGCCAGGGGAGTCAGATATTGGTAGGCCATCGTACCCAGGGCGATAAGGATGACGAGCATCTCCTGGGTGGCATAAGCAGTCGACGAGAGGGCATCAGATGAAAAAACAGCCAGACCCACCAGCTTGCTGATCGTTTGATGAGGGGCATCTGCCGTAGCCAGTGGTTTGCCAATGAACCATGCCTGGATCGATTTGGGGGGTTGATATTCTGCCTGGCGATGCTGTAAAGAGCTGCCGTTATGTTCGTCGCGAATGGTCATACTATTACGCTTTATACTTTATAAAACAAGTTTGAGATTATATGATAGGATGAACATTAAAGTCAAGTTAAAAAGTGACCTGACAGCTTACACCTGCCTGTCAAATTGGAGAGATGAAGTAGAATTAAAGGATAATCAATATCAGAAGAAAAGCCAGCAAGGAGATATCCCATGCCTAATTTTGGAACAACCGAACTGATCATCGTTCTGGTGATCGTTGTGCTGCTATTCGGGGTCGGCCGCATCAGCAAGGTGGCTGGTGAAATAGGTAAAGGTGTTCGTTCGTTCAAGGACGGATTGAAGGGTGAGGATCAAAACGGCGAAAGTGATTCAAATAAGACAGAAAAACCGGACTGATCCGGGGTTCATCCATCGTATCGGACCATGAATATATTGGGGATCGGGCCACTCGAACTGCTCATACTGGCGGTGATCGCCCTGCTTGTCCTCGGCCCCAAAGGCATGACCGATCTGGGCCACAAGGCTGGGCGACTTATCCGCAAGATCGCCCGCTCAACCATCTGGCAGGATATCGTTTCCACCTCACGTGATATTAATGAATTGCCGGGGAAGATCATGGGTGAGGTCGATCTGGAAGAAGAAATGAAGGAGATACGGGAAGCTTCCACACTGACCCGCCAATTAGATACCGCCCCCCCCAACCCGGAGAATAAAACAAAACCCAAATGAGCAAATCGGCACATGAAATGTCCATCTGGGATCACCTGGAAGAACTGCGTAAACGCTTGCTGGTTGCCATATTGGCGCTGGTGGTTGCTGCAGGGGTGTCATTTTACTTTGCGCCCGGCCTATTGGATATTCTGGCAAGTCCGGTTGGCGGGTTGGAGAATTTACATGTCATTCGCGTCACCGAAAATCTCTCAGTGACGATGAAGGTTTCCCTGTTGGGCGGGACCATACTGGCTATGCCTGTGCTTGTTTTTGAACTGCTGGCCTTTATTCTGCCCGGTTTGCATCAAAATGAGAAACGCTGGATATATTTCGGCGCCCCATCTGCCAGCTTCTTATTCCTGGGTGGTGTTCTTTTTGCGTATTATGTCATGCTTCCGGTGGCAATCCCCTTCCTGACCTCATTTCTGGAAACCCAGACCAGTATCATCCTGTCAGATTACATCGATTTCGTTACCAACCTGCTTTTTTATATCGGCTTGAGTTTTGAGATCCCATTGATCATTTTCATCCTGGCGAAGTTAAAACTGGTAACGGCGCGAGTGCTGCTCAAGCAGTGGCGAGTCGCCATTCTGGTGATTGCCATCATCGCTGCCATTGCCACACCCACAACCGATCCCGTAAACATGGCTATTTTAATGGTGCCATTGTTCCTGCTTTACTGGCTCAGTGTGTTACTGGCGGCGCTTGCTTGAGGTTTTCGCACGTTGTTTTCCATATCCCCGCAAACTGCGCCCGGCAAGGATAAGCACGAACTCACATTTGTTATCCCCCATAAGCGCGATCAATTCCCGCAAAGAGCCATGAACAACCTTTTCACCGGGCAGGGTCAGATCACAACCCAGCATCACCGGATGATCCTGCCCAAACACCGCAGCAGCATCCCCCAACAACTGTTTCAGCCGGTATGGCGCATCCATCAGGATGACTGGCATGTGGGTTGCCTGCAGGTCAGCAAGCTCCCGACGGCGTTCCGGTGAACCGCGCGCCAGAAAACCACCATAAACAAATCGACCCAGGTTAAATCTGCATACGGAAATTGCAGCGGTCAACGATGCCGCCCCGGGAACCGGTTTGACCTGGATACTGCTATGCTCCAGTGCCTGAAGCAGACTGCGCCCCGGATCAGCAAATACCGGTGTGCCGCAATCCGATATCAACGCCAGGTTCTCCCCCTGCAGCAGGCGCATAACGATCTCTGGCACCATCTGGTTTTCATTATGCTCGTTGAGCAGGATCAGATCCTTTTGAATATCGTGTTTCTTCAGGAGCGTTGATCCGGGTCGGGCCTCCTCACAGATCACGGCATCCACCTGGCGCAAGGTTTCCAATGCACGCAGTGTGATATCACGGGGATGCCCAATGGGTGTGGCGACGATGTAAAGCGATCCGGCTTTCATATATCAATCACCTGCAGGGTTCAAATACAGAGAGTAACCGTCTGCCAATGAAAACAATTCCAAATCTCGAACCGATGCCTGATCACAGCCTTCGCAGATGACCGCACAGGGTTGAAAATCCATCGGTTTGTAGCGCGCTGAAGGTGTGCCGGCAACGATCCACTCGATGCGCAAATCATCATGCGGTTGGCTGAAGAGATGCCAGAACAGGTATTCGCCCGCATCACCATTCAACATCACACCAACAGCGGAGCAACGGTTGGCTTCAATCTGCCCGACCAGGGATTCAAACACCGGATAACAGCCCCGGCAATTGGCAAATCGCAATTCCTCCCGTGTCTGGTTCAGGATGGAAGGCTGGGTGGAGATACCGGTAATGGGGATCAAGGGACGGTTTTCCAGGCTGATCAGGCAGGGAATCGATGTGAGCCATAGAACGGCACTGAGTACAGCCCCCCAGCGAACCTTCGTAAAGCTCCCCAGCACCAACCCAAAAACAGGCGCGAATAGCACAAAAAATGAAAGATGATAACGTACATTAAAGAGATGCCATTTATACAAGCCGCTATAGGCCACAAATCCCAGGATGATACACAGGGCATACAGCAAGGGCGACCATCCCATTTTTTTGATCAGGAAAAGCATAATGATGGATACCAGGAGAACTGCCATGGCATGGTAGGGGTTGGAAACCATATCTTCTGAATAAGACGGTTTTCGGATCATGAACCAGCCATCACCGGTGGTGCGGGGATCCATGATATCAACCCCAATCTTGACATGCACTTTGCGGATGAGAATGTCAAGCTCATTGTTCAGGTGGCCACTGGGTGTGCCCGCGTGTAAAGCGGCATTCTTCAAGACATTTGAGAAAAAACCGGCGGGTGTGCGCAGCTGGTTGACATGGTTTTGAAAATCGATCGGATTGGATAGCCCACCAAAGGTGGTCAGGTTGCGGGCAACATACCCACCGGTGATCAACCCGACCAGGCAGACAGCCAGCACAGCCCATTTGAAGACGATAACCGGCTTCATTCGCCGGATGATGAGAACGATCATCCAGACGATCAAAGGTAAAAGGTATGGAATGCAGGTGGGTTTGGTCAACACGGCCATCCCGCTGGCAAGTACTGCAAAGACAACTGCATGGTTGTCTTCGGATTTCTGGTAATGGGTGACTTCCACCGCCAGGCAGACCAACCAGAAAGCCACCACGTAGTCAGTGATCGTGCTGGATGCCTGAACGATACCCATCGGCAGACTGACCGCAAACAGGGCTGCCAGCCATTGGGCATATCGACGCCCCCCCATGTTCCGCGCGACCAGACTGACACCGATTACACTTCCCAGCATCGCAAACCACTCAGTAAACGATGCAAAGCGATCTGAACCAGCCAGGAGGTACCCATGCAGGGTGA
>JAFGXF010000096.1 GCA_016936755.1 Anaerolineaceae bacterium
GCTGGCTTGGCACCGCGCTGATTTACAGTTTCACTGGCTGCATCTTGCTGTCGATCACCGGTTTTTTTCGCGCCCGTTCCATCTGGGCACTCTTCCTGTCTGGGGCGGTTTTCGGCTGGCTGATAGAGGGGCTGGTGGTCCAGACGTTATATGATGACCTGCCTCTATCGCTTTCCTTCACCGGGCTGGCCTGGCATGCGTTGATCAGCGTACTGGTCGGCTGGTGGATGCTGCGCCGGGCGCTGCGGAGCGGCTGGCGGCCGGCCGTGGGGCTCTCGGCTGCCATAGGTCTAAGCTACGGGCTATGGGCCATTCATTGGTGGCTGGCACTGGATGGGGGTGTCAGTTCCATGCCCGATTTCGTGGTGTACAGCCTGGTGCCGACCCTGCTGCTCATGGCAGCCTATTGGATCGTCGATCAGTGGCTGCCACAACCCTTCACCCTCAACCGTTGGATGGCACTGGCTGCCGTCATCCTGCTGGCAGCCTATTTCACCTTTGTGACCGTACCAACCGCCGGACTGGCTGTTGGCATTCTGCCGATCCTGCTGTTGATCGCATTGTTCACCCTGCGCCGCAACCGCCAGGTGGAAGCGGCTGAAGTAATAGAAGCACTCCCCTCTCCTCCCGGCCAGAATTATCTGGCATTGATCGCCATTCCAGCACTGGCCGATCTTGTTTACGCGCTGGCCACCATATTGGATTTGCGCTGGAATACCAACTGGATCCTGTATATCATTACCACCCCGGCCGGATTTATCATGTTCATCCTTTCCCTGATCCAGACCTGGCGGAAGGAAGTAAACCACAAAAGCACGCAGAACTCCAAGAAGTAGTAATCGTTAAGCGTTATCAAAATACTATTATTCCCCTTCGTGATTCTTGTTTTTCCAACCCCGTGATCCTTGTGTTCATGCTCTGAGCCCCCAATGCAATGCGACCGTACCGAACATCAATCGCTGATATCTTACACCATTGAATCCAGCTATGCGCAATTCCTCCGCCAGCTCCTCCGCTGATAGAAAGCCCTCGGTCGAGGATGGCAGGTAACAGTAAGCTTCCCGGTCGCCGGTCACCAAACTTCCCAGCAGCGGGATGATGACTCTCAAATAAAAGCGAATGAGCGGCAGCAGGATATTTCGACGGGGGCGGGTGGTGTCGAGGATTAACAACCGGCCTCCCGGTTTGAGTGCACGAAACATCTCCGCTAGTGCCAAATCAAGATCACTGACATTCCTCACCAAGAAGCCCGAGACCAATACATCAAATTGATGTGCCTTGAACGGCAGCGCGAGTGCATCCGCGCTGACCAGCTGGCCGATCCCTTTCCCCTGTGCCCCTGCCAGCATGACCGGATTGAAATCCGCGCTGATGACATGTGCACCGGGCTGGACCTGTTTCACCGCCAGACTCAGGTCACCGGTTCCCGCCCCCAGGTCGAGAACCAGGTCACCGGGTTGAAGGCCGGCCTGCCGGGCAGCCAGCCGGCGCCAGCGCAGGTCCTGCCCGAAAGTCATCAGGCGGTTCATCCGGTCATAGCGACGGGCGATGCGGGTGAAGAGCGCTGAGATACGCGTGGTATGCGAGTCGGGGAAGGACATGGAGTGATTATATCCCTCGGGTACGCTGAAATGAGGACCAGTGCACTGGGGGAAGGATCGCCACGCTGGAAGGAGCACGATCGCAGCTCATAATTACAAATCAGAAGGGGCGCACAACACTCTGTGTCCTTCGGAGCTGTGCGCCCCTACAATAATAAAAAAAATGAAACCCCTGACCGCATCCTGCGTATATCAAAATGAGCTATCAAAAACCTGGTTAGGAGAGTTCATCGTGTCTGAAGAAGTCCATCATCATCATCACAAGGTCAAAGTCGGTTCCGAAGGCGCTTGCGGCGCCATCTGGGTCATCGGCTGGATGTTCACCATCGGCTTCCTGCAGCTGGTATGGTGGAAGGCACTGCTGGCGCTCATCATCTGGCCGTGGTACCTGGGTGTGGCCATCCGGCTGATCAGCTGAGCGATCCATATGCTTTCTGAAAAAAAGGTGCCCCAAATATGCGGCACCTTTAATGCATTAAAGCCAATGCTCCTGGAACCTGTCAGGGCAATTCCGCTTCTTCGCCAATCGTATAACCGGATGTGACCTCGTATTTCTTCTTTTCCTCATCTGTCATATTCTTGATCAGAACATGTAGTGTGAAACCACCCAGCAAACGATCTTTATCGACGATCATCCAATCAGACACGTAGTCCGGTTTAATCGTTATCAAGTCGTGAAGATGCATCCCTTTGGCAAGAATGGGTTCGTTGGCCAATTTGCCCATAAATATGGTGCCATCGTAAGTGACACCATCAAGCCAGATATGCTCCGTACTGTTCCCAAGGCCATAGGGGAGCATGGCCTTCACCGAGAAATTGGTTTGAGTGGGTTTTGGATGAGACAGTTCGGCGATGAATAAAGGCAGCGTCTCTTTTGCGCGCTGAATGGCTGCATTCATAGCCGCATCATTGGAACTGACAAACTGCAGATTACGGAGATCACTGGTTCTTTTAGCGCGATTCCTGTTCACAGAAATAAATAACGCAATTACACCGATAAAGAGAACGAGAACGATCAATTCTGTTGCCATCGGAGCCTCCTTTACCAACTCGAAGAATGACACCTTATCAATATTTTACACCCGTATGATTTTGGTTGATCACCGGGAGAAGATCGATATGACTGCGTGTAATTATTCGACGATTCCTATGTCGGTTATAACCTTAACCATAACACGATATCCTTGATGCAAGTCTATCAGAACTGGTCTCAGCAATACAATCCAAACATCCGTGGTGTCTCCGTCATGCACCCGTCTGGAGGATGCATGGATTTTAAAGCAAAACCCCGCGCCGAAAGGATGGTGGGTCTTTTGCATCAACTTGAATAATAGAATGTTGTTGGGGTTCGGACCTTGGAGTATACCTGTTTACCACAAAACCTGGCGAGAAACTGCCACCAGTTTTAGCAAGCCACCGGCCACTTATGCTGGCAGAAGTAATTCTGGATGTACCAGTCTTTGTAGATACCGTCTTGAATGTCAAGAGGCAACTAATGGGTTTATGGGAGCAATACCCCAGCAGCCATACCCGCCCAATTCAATAATACCCTTGCGGGGTGCAGGTGGCGCTGACTCAATTATGGGATAAAAGATATAGCGGACAGATTTGTTATATGAAGCAATGGACTGATAACCACTCCCGTCACGATGATCCAGATCACGCACAAGATCAAAACAGGCGCAACGATAAACATCCATTTCAGGTCCTCCACCTTTACCTACAGAATCCGTGAAAAAACACATCACATTCTTATCAACCAATACGGGCTCAAACGATAATATGGGCTATCTTTATTAACAGAGATTGACATTAACGATAACAAGGGTTATAGTATTATCGTTAAGACCCTAAAGTGTTAATAAGATATCGCCTTTCCAGTAGAGTATTCAGCGGAATAAATTATGGACCCGAAAGATTTCCAAAATACCAGCGCCGGTAAAGTCATCCTTACTCAAGCGGGATACTGGGCTTTTATACCCAATCCCCTGCCGCCAAAGCTGAACTGGTCAGACGCATTGGTGAGTGCCCTATCGCGAGCAGAACGAGAGTTAAGTCGGTTGAATACCCTTTCGGACGCCTTTCCTTTCAACCGCTCTTTAATAGTCCCGTTCATCCGTCAGGAAGCGGTCTTCTCCTCACGCATTGAAGGGACCCGAGCTTCCCTGGTGGAGTTGTATGTCTATGAATCTGGCCAGCTTACTTTTTTAGAGCCAGATGATGACACAAGAGAAGTAATAAATTACGTCCGAGCGCTTGAGTATGGTTTGGATCGTGTTAAAACCCTGCCCATCAGTCTGCGTCTTATCCGGGAAATGCATGCTCACCTGATGAAGGGGGTGCGCGGAGAGTTATTAACCCCCGGAGAATTTCGCCGCAGCCAGAATTGGATTGGCGCATCAGGCAGTACCCTGAAAACCGCTATTTTTGTTCCTCCTCCCATCGATGAAATGCTCATCACTCTCGATGCGCTGGAAAAATTTCTACACACAACCTCTCAGATAGCACCCCTGGTGAGAGCCGGCATGCTGCACTACCAATTCGAGGTGATTCATCCTTTCCTGGATGGTAATGGACGTATCGGTCGTTTATTGATCATTTTATTGTTAAACGAATGGAAACTTCTAAAACAACCCTTCCTCAATCTCAGCGTTTTCTTTGAGACACACCGTCAGGAATACTATGGCCATTTACTGGATGTCAGCAGAAAGAGTGCCTGGGAGAAGTGGCTGACATTCTTTTTTGATGGCATTAGTTCTCAGGCAATCCGGGATACAGGTCGAATCGAGCATCTGGTGGAGCTAAAAGCCCACTATCTTGAAAGGATTCAGCCATCAGGACGATATACTCATCTAGTAGCAGTGCTGAACATGGTTTTCCAACGACCAATATTATCAATTCGCCAGGTGGAAGCATCACTGGGGATTCCCTATATGAGCGCTGAACGCTGTATTGAAAAGCTTGTCATTGTTGGTATATTACGAATGGTAAGTCGAGAGAAGCGCAACCGCCTCTACCGCGCTGATGAGGTTCTAGCAATCCTTGAAAGCTAAGAGGTGCTACACCCGAGCCATCATTCTCGACATATGGTTGACTTCTCTTCGGAGTACAGGCGCACCTTACGGGAGCAATGCCCCGGCAGCCAGACCCGCCCAACCTAAAAGCGGCGCAACAATCACCCCCGTCACGATGATCCCGATCACGCAGATCACCAAGACAGCCGTCACCAGAGTCGGCAGCTTGATTTTCTCCACCTCACCCTCGGGATGCGTGAATGCTATACGTAAAACGTTCAAATAGTAGTACAGCCCCACCACCGCATTCGCCACGCCCAAGGCCGCCAGCCAAGCCAGGTTACCCTGCACGGCGGCGTTGAAGACCAGCAGCTTGGCCACGAAGCCGCCGAAGGGCGGGATGCCGGCCAGCGACAGCAGGCTGACCAGCAGGACCAGCGCCAGGCCGCGGTTTCGCTGGAATAACCCCTGTAAAGCCGAGATATCATCTCCTCCTGATGTCTCGACCTCCCCCTGCCCCCTCCTTAAGGAGGGGGACAAAGCGGAAACGATGGCAAAGGCGGCGATGTTGGCGAGCAGGTATACCACCAGGTAATAAGCCACCGCCGAGCCGCCCAGCCCGCCACCGCCGGCTACGCCCACCAGGATGTACCCGGCCTGCGCGATGGATGAATATGCCAGCATTCGTTTGAAGTTCTTCTGCGCCAAAGCCAACAAATTTCCGGCGGTCATCGAGGCCGCCGCCAGGATGATGGCGATCGCCGTCCAGGTCGCCGCCTGCACGGGCAGGAAGGCACTCATGAAACGCAGCAGAACGATGAAACCGGCTGCCTTCGAAGCGATCGAGAGGAACCCGGCCACGATGGCCGGCGCACCTTCGTACACATCCGGCGACCAGAAATGGAACGGCACAGCTGCCAGCTTGAAGCCGAATCC
>JAFGXF010000097.1 GCA_016936755.1 Anaerolineaceae bacterium
AACATCGGAAATCCTGGCGGTGAAGGCCAGCCGATCTCAGCTGGCACGGTGAATTTTGCGCCCTGGCTGGTCTACGATACCGATGGCAACACGGCCGCTGGTTTCCAGCACCCAACCAGCTTCACTGTGACCCCTACAAGTGATATCAGTGAAGCTGAGAATGATTTCACCATCCTGCAAAACGCAGTGGGTTGTGCCGTGGACAGCCAGACCATCGATTTGAGCGGTTCATTCGATTGGTCCGCAACCTCGTCCTATGCGAATGCAGCTTACCTGGCCAGCTACGCTGATACCGATTATGGCGATATCCGCGGCTTGGAGATCCCCGAAGGTGTGGATGATCTCACCATAACAAGCGCGCTGGAGGATGCGCACATCATCGGCGCAGGCGACGTGGATGATTCCGGTACGATCATTTACTCCTCCTTCCTGTTCGGCGAGGATGCGCCCGGAAATGCCAATCTGACGATCGAGAATCTGATGATTGAGGATTTTGAAAGTGCGATCACATTGGGCTGGAACACTGTAGGCAGCTACAACGGGACCATGATCCAGAATAACGATATCATCCTGTCCGGCGACAACAGCGATGACAGTGATTGGCTTCAAAATATCGCCTTTCTGTTCTGGGTCGGGTCCAACCAGACTATCCAGAACAACACGGTCACCTTCCAGGCTGATGGCCTGCACAGCGGTACTTCCACGAGCGCGTCGTTTGGCTACCAGTCAGGAACATCCGGATCCGGTTATGGCGGACTCCTGATCGATGACAACATCTTCCAGGTGGGAGACACATCCAATGGTACCGAACGGATTTACGGTATCTGGGAGAACAGCCATAGCGATGTCGCCGGGACTGCGATCCACCTGACCAACAACCAGTTTCTTGGGCGCGATGGTGATGATTTTGACCATGCCTTCCGGCTCACCTCCCAGACCGATGGGCTGTTGATCAGCGGTAATATCCTGGACCGCGTGGATGAAGTATTCATGGCCATGAAGACGTCCTATCACACAGATGGTGACCATTATGCCTTTACCGGCAACACATTGACCAATGTGGGCGGCGCGGATGGTATCTTCCTGGATAATCTGACTTACCAGGACATCCCCTTTGATATCCCGATCTACTGGGATATCAGCAATACCATTGATGGGGAGAGCGGATTACGCGGATTGAATGAACTATCCACCGACGCAACTCATGCTGCCAGACCTTCCAGTGGTGCCACGGTTATTGAATCTGTGTACATCACTCCCGCAGCCATCACCACCACTTTCGTTGATGATGACTGGACAAGTGCAGATCGTTTCAGCGATCCTGATGGAATCGGATCCGGTAATGTCTTGGCTTATGGCTACAATGGTTTCGATACCATCCAGGAAGGCGTGGATATAGTTTCTGACAATGGCACGGTAAATGTCGCTGCTGGTAACTATGCAGAAACGATCGACATTGATGGCCGTGATGGTATCAACCTGATAGGTGAAGGTGAAACAGTTGTCTTGATTCAACCCGATACCAGGCTTGGCTGGAATGCATGTGGCCATACGACTGCTCGAACCACTGCCATCCGGCTGGTCGATTCCACCAACATCGCCTTATCCGGATTCACACTGGATATGCAGCTGGTCAAGGCAGATCGCCTGTACGGTATCCTGGCATGCAATTCCACTGGTACCCTCACAGATGCCAAACTCATGAACAACCAGCTGCCAGATGTCGGTGGTGCTTACAATGAATTTGGCATGTATGTCTGGGGTCGTGATGCGCCATATAACATTGACAACCGGGCGCACTTTGGTATTACCGATGTCACTTTTCAGGATCTCGGCCGGGTGGCTATACTGGCTCACGACTGGACAGAATTGGATGTGGATCAAAGCACATTCACCAAGACCGAAGCCGATTTCGGGTATGCCGTTGAACTCGGATCAGCTTCCATCGGTAGTTTCACGAATAATACTTTCACTGAATTCGATACACGCGCTCTGTCCGATAACAGTGCATCTGGCGGTCTTTACATCGAGAACTGCTTCACAAATACGATTGTTGATCCGATCACCAAGGACGTGCTGATCAGTGGGAACACATTTAACACCAACAATTATGGGATTTTGATCGGCAATGAAAACGTTAACTATGCAGGAAATGTTGATATCAATGTTGTTATAACCGACAATGAGATCACGAATTCCGACTCCGGTGGTGTCAGAATCACTGACGAAGGCAAGGATCTTGGTTCCTCTGTAACGGTAACCGCCAGTGGTAACAATATTCACGATAACCTCAATGAGGCAGACGATGTACAAGGTTACGAACTCGTCACATATGGCAACGGTGATATCACTTTCAGTTCCACCAGTGACAATTTGTACAACAATGACATCGGGTTGTCGGTCCATGAGGATACGCCATCGACGAGCACATACGATGTGTCGATCCATTTCGCACGCATCTTCTCGAATGAAATGTATGGGATCCAAAACGATGTCACCAGCCTGAACCTTATAGCGACCAATAACTGGTGGGGCTGCAATGAAGGACCTACAACTGATGGCTCGACTGATTGCGACACGTACGATGGCCTGGTGGATGCAGATCCATGGCTCGTATTGAATACAACACTGCCAGCAGGTCCTTTGAAGATCGGTGAGTTTTATCCGGTCGATGCCAGCCTGATATACAACTCGGATGAAGAAGACACCAGCCTGCTCGGCACCATCACAGACTGGGTGAAAACCGTGTTTACCGAACTGCTGGGATTGTTCACGCCAGCCGAGGAGAATTTCAGGGATGGGTTGGTCACGAGTGATTACACACCAACGGCTTCCGGTGCTGAGACGATCTGTGTAACAGTGGATAATGAAAGCATCTGTGAAGATCGTACGATCCTATACCAATACAACCTGCCGCTGATCATCCGGCCATAATCAAAGGAACAGAGCGGGCAAAAACCCGCCCGGCCAGGTCACATACACTATCAAAGAGCGCCTTTCGGCGCTCTTTGATAGTGATCGATATACAACAAGTGCTTTATCCTTCTTAACGAGCAAAGATCGGGGAATCCGAATGGCCATAACACGATCATCATATGAAGGGCAAATGAAAAAAGGTCTTTCAATGTCTGATATCAGGTAATGGATGGGTAATTATTCAGTGCTGTTGATTTATTTACCATATTCATGTATGATAAAGTCAAATACCCCTCCATCACTGATTTCATGATAACCGATCAGGGGTTCTTCCAAGGAGCGTTATCATGAAAAAAGCAATTGTGTTATTTCTGTTTTCCTTTATCCTCTCCTTATTCATCCAAACTCATGCCATAATCGTTCCAGCCCAGGCTGAAAATCCGCACGCCCCTTTCGGCGGGAGTTATCGCTACGTTGAACCCAACGGGGACGGGCCCTTTACCACCTGTCCAAAAGACAATCCCTGTAATTATTATGATGCCTTCACCCATGCCACGTCGGGAGCCTGGTTGGTTTTCAAGCAGGGTACTTACAATGTTAACGCAATGGGATATACCGACCCGCCTTGCTGGCATGAGGTCATCCTGCTGCAAAATAAAAGCGTCACCCTGATTGGCGGCTGGGATGGCGACCCAACCCTCGGCGTGGAAACGGTGATCGATCCCAAATCATATGAGACCATATTGGATGGGGAGGGAAACGACCGCGGTATCACGATCCTGGGCTCTCCCGGTTACAGCTGGACCATCTCAGGCTTTAAATTCATAAACGGTGATGCCACCACCGCCATCAATACCAACTGCACTGCCCTTGGCGCTTCTCCCACGGCATTTTGCGGTGGGGGTATTTATATCCACAATGCCGACTCGGTCACATTACAGTCCAATACATTCACCAACAATCACGCTTCAGAAGACCCGGCCACACATGGCGCTGGTGGAGCCATCTTTGCTTACCAAACAGATAATTTGAACATCAGTGAAAATGTCATATATGCTAATTTAGCCAATGGCAATGATGGCAAAGGCTTGGGAGGAGCGATCTTTCTTCACGATTGCGATGGTTCATCCGTCATCATCGAGGACAATTCCATCTACGATAATAATTCAGCCATCGGTCGTACCGGTTATTCATCCGGTATCCTTCTCGCCAGTGTTGATGGCGCAATCGTCGAGGGGAATCTCATCTCAAATAATAATTCGCTGGGGTTATCTACCAATATGGGTACCGCTTTATACGTACAAGGTTCGGATGTCAGCATCCGCAATAACCAATTCCTCGACAATCACTCCAACTCAGTGATTTACATCATCCGGTCGGCTATCAATCTGTCAGGTAATTTGCTTAATAATCCGGGAGCCAATTACGGGCTATGGATCTACATGGGAGATTCTCAAGGTCAAACCGTTGCCATGAACAATATCATCGCCAACCATATCCAGAACAATGTGAAGATAGTCGGTGATATGACTGAGAGGGCTTTTGTCGCTTTTTATCACACCACCATTGCGGATGACTCCAACAGCCACGATGGACGGGGTTTCAGTATCGGTGATTATGTCGATGGCTTCTTCACTCATGGTATCGTTGCAAATCAAAATCATGGATTTTACAATGATGGGCATGCCAATGGAACCATCACCATCGAATACCATCTGATGCATGACAACACCAGTGATTATGACACTTTCTCAGCCATGAATTCCTTCAGCGGCGATCCGCAATTCGTTAATGCCATAAATAGCAGTACCGCGAATTTCCATATCAGAGCCAACTCGGCCGCGCGTGATAAAGGCCCCGGGTATGGCGGCTTGAATGTGGACATCGATGGACAGTTGAGGCCCAACCCGCTGCATGGCATGCTGATTGCCTGTGACCTTGGCGCGGATGAATTCTGGGGTTGGTTCCTGCCGCTGATCTTCAGGTGAAACAATCTGATTACATACTCTTTCAACCCCCCCCATGAATCCACACGGGGGGGAATCCCTATATGGTACAATCGAAATAAATATGACAGACTCTATCCACTTTCGTCGCCACCCTGGACTGCTCATGATCATCCTTCCAATCTTGCTCGGATTGAATGCCTGCACCTCCGCCGGTATATCATCCACGGCCACTCCCCCGCCGACAACAACCTCCGCACATCCAAAGCCAACTCTCACCCAGACTTCAAGGGTCACCGCCACCCCCAGTGAAGAACAGGTGTCGCTGATCGCCACCGTCTGGGAATCGGACCCGCTCGTCCCGATCCTCACATATCATCGTTTCAAGAACGACAACCCGGATGATGTCTCTGACAATATGAAAATGAAATACAGCGATTTTCGTGCGCAACTTCAGGCACTGTACGATGCCGGCTATTCGCTCGTCCCGCTCGAAGCCTGGATCAAAGGTGATCTGTCTGCCCCGGCCGGTCGCATTCCGCTGGTCTTCACTTTGGATGACCTGTACTTTGCTGACCAGCTTTTCTTAAACGAGGACGGCACGCCCTCCAACCGATCCGGCATGGGCATCCTGTGGGAGTTCTACCAGGAGCACCCCGATTTTGGTTACACGGCTGCGCTGTTCTACAACCTGGGTGACAAACTGTATGCGAACCATGCGACCACCACCTGGTTCATCGAGACCGAAGGTTGGGAGGAGGCACTGGCTGAGGCGATCGTGTGGGGTATCGACCATGACCTGATGCCCTACAACCATTTCTACACTCATCCGCGGCTGTCCAAACTGGATGGTCCGAGCATGTTAAACCAGTATCAACGGAACGAAAAACGCATGCAGCAGCTGCTGACCCTGGCCGGTCGCCCGGAACTATTCGAAAAATTGGGTAACATGATCGCCCTGACGTACGGCCAGTGGCCGGGTACACATTACATGAATGATTTCATCCTCGGCATGCCCTCCCTGACACGCAAGCCGCTATTGGCGGTCTTCGAGATCGATTTTGCTTTTCGACCCAAGTATATGCCTGCGCCCTACAGTGAGGATTTCGACCGTTATCACATGCCGCGCATTGTCGCCAATGCCGATGCGCTTGAACTGCTGCTGGAAAACAAGGACCAGTTCCCGGTTGCCGGACAGTGCGATCTGGGCCAGGTGGGTATATCCCAAGCGGAAGACTTGATGACCGTCAGCGGGTTGATGCGGCTGGCCATCCAGTCTGGTGACTGCAACGAGGGGGTTTATGCATTGAATGGCAGGTTATTCCGGATTCAAGCGGGTATTGTCGAAGAGATCATCATTCCCGAACCTTGAGAAAATCCCTGCGCCGCCTGGCAATCTGCCTTGCGAAGAGCGTCAATAAACCATTCCCCAGACCCGGCAGTCTGACCACGAACACCACCAGCTGGTTCAGGAAACCAGGCGTATAGATCACACGCTTGTTCCTGAGTGCTGCCAGTGAACGCCGGGCGACCTCGTCTGCCGGCATGAATAACCAGGCCGGGATGCTTTTCTTATTTGCCCGCATGACCGTGTGGAATTCCGAATGGAAGAAACCGGGGCAGAGTGCCTGGATTTTAATCCCCTGATGGTGGGTTTCCAATTGTAAAGCCCTGGAAAACGTGACCAGGTAATCCTTTGTGGCACAATACTGCACATTACCGGCCATCGGCGTAAATGCCGATATCGATGATACGTTAATGATGACACCACCCCCGTGCGCGAGCATGCCGGGCAGGGCGGCGTGCGCCAGCCGCGCAGGCGTCGCACAATGAACCTGCAACATGGCCAGGTTCTTTTCCATCGACTGTCGGATGAATTCACCGGCCAGCCCAAATCCGGCATTGTTGATCAGGTAATCCAGGCGGCTGAGCACGCGGATGCGTTCTTCAACCCTGTGAATCCCGGCTTCGCCTGACAGGTCTGACGGCAGGATATCGACATGGATTGTGTACTCCTTGATCAACTCAGCAGCCAGGGCGGTTAACTTTTCCCTGCGACGGGCAACCAGG
>JAFGXF010000098.1 GCA_016936755.1 Anaerolineaceae bacterium
CCACGGCCTGCGAAAATATGGGACTGACGGTCAATCCGCGTTGAATTTTGCCGCAGCAGCCGCCTGTCTGAAGCACACGATCCCGGGTGATTTCAATGCGGTCAGCGCTGCTGAAGTCGAGGCGTTGATGGCCGGAGATGCTTCAGGGAGGGTTTCGCGCTGAAATGCATCTGGTCACTTTTGCTGAACAGGGAATTGCACGCATCGGTGCCCGGGTAGAAAGGGGGATACTGGATTTCAGCCGGGTATCAGACAATATTCCCAGGACGATGATCGAGTTCCTGAGCCTGGGAGAATCAACCCTTTCACAAGCACGAAATGCCCTGTCAGCGCCGCAGGATGGCTGGATCATCCCCGTCAACGAAACGTACCTGCTTGCACCGGTTCCAAATCCCGGCAAGATACTCTGCATGGGTCATAATTACATCGGGCACATCGGAATCGGAAAAACCGAGATTCCCGAGTACCCAAACCTGTTCATAAAATCATCGAACACCATCATTGGACACAACAATCCCATCCTCATTCCACCCGCCGCATCCGAAGTGGATTTCGAGGCCGAACTGATGGCCGTGATCGGGAAAAGGGCGTACTGCGTTACTGAAGCAGAAGCAACCATCGCCGGATACACCATCTTCAACGATGTCAGCGCACGCGACTACCAGAGACGCACCAGTCAGTGGATGCTTGGCAAATCCTTCGATTCATTCGGCCCGATGGGACCTGCGCTTGTTACTCCGGATGAATTGCCCGGTGTGTACCAGTTGAACATGGAATTAACCGTTAACGGCGTCCCTCAGCAATGCATTAACACCCGCGACATCATCTTCAGCGTCCCATACCTGATCGCGTACATCAGCCAGGTGATGACACTGGAGGTCGGCGATGTGATCGCAACCGGAACACCGGCCAAACTGCCGGAAGCATCACAACAAAAACGATTTCTTCAGCCCGGTGATGTGGTCGAGATTACAATTGATCAACTCGGCAGGTTGAGCAACCCTGTTGCTTCAGTGGCCGAGCCCGGATAGAAAGGAAGGATTTTATGGCTCAATTCAGTCGATTGGAAGTGATCATCCGAATATTGGATACCGGGCTCATCCCGCTTTTTTATAATGGAGACCCCAAAATATCAATTGAACTGGCAGCCGCCTGTTCACGCGGCGGGTCTGGTGTCATCGAATTCACGAACCGCGGTGAGCTGGCTTATCCGGTTTTTACAGAGTTGGTCAAACATGTATCAACCAGCGCCCCATCCATCATACCGGGTGTGGGTTCCATTGTGGATGCCCCAACAGCGGCATTATTCATCGCCAGCGGTGCGAATTTCATTGTAGGCCCCGGGTTCAATCCCGAAATTTCACGCCTGTGCAACCGGCGCAAGATCCTGTATATCCCGGGCTGCACCACTGAAACGGAAATATCCACCGCAGAAGAATTCGGCGCAGAGATCTGCAAGGTGTTTCCAGGTGAGACCGTCGGCGGACCGGCTTTCATTAAGGCCGTCATGGCCCCCTGCCCCTGGCATCGCCTGATCCCGACTGGCGGTGTGGATGCGACCGAGACCAGCATCACCGAATGGATCAAGGCCGGTGCCGCCGCAGTTGGACTGGGAAGTAAATTGATCACCACCCAGGCTGTAAAGAATAAGGACTTCGATGGCATTGCGGCCAAAGTGGCTGACTGCATCGGCTGGATACGTAAAGCGCAAAATAAATGATCAGGAGTAAACGCAATGAAATATCATTCACTCATTACAGATCAAAACGGTGTGAACAAACCATCCACCAATCCCTGCAAGTTACTTGACTTTGGGTTTCTAAAATTGGCAGCCGGTGAGAAGTATGCCGGTGACAGTGGCGATCATGAGATACTGGCCGTCATTCTGGGAGGCAAGGCGAATTTTCTGGTCGCTGACAAGCACTTCGAGAAAGTCGGTGGCAGGCCGAATGTATTCGCCGGCAAGCCACATTCTGTCTACATCCCGGCCAAAACTAAATTCAGCATTATGGCGGAAGGTCCGGTTGAAATTGCCCTGCCCGGCGCTCCCAGTGACCTGGCGGTTGAACCATACCTGATCGAACCGGTAAAAACCGCCAGCGGCGTGTGGGGCGCTGCCAATTTTAAAAGGTACTACAATCAGATCCTGACCCTGGCCTCACAGGCCGACCTGCCGGCGCGTCGCCTGATCGTAGGCGAAACCTTTACACCCAGCGGAAACTGGAGCACCTATCCGCCCCACAAACACCAGACAGATGATCTGCCCCATGAGGCATTTCATGAAGAAATGTACTTCTTCAAAGTCAATCCGATTGACGGATTTGGTATCTGCCATTACTATAACGAGGAGGGTGAAGAGGAAAACTTCACCGTACGCAACAACAGCATCCACATGATGCCACGCGGATACCATACGGTGGCCAGTGCCCCCGGATACACCACCTATTATCTATGGTTCCTGGCGGGCAATCAGCGGGTCCAAGCCACCGTGGACGACCCCCAGTTGGGCTGGGTCAGCCGGACGATCGCCATGCTTAAGGAGTATGATATATGATCCTTGATTCCTTCAAACTTGATGGAAAAGTCGCCCTGGTGACGGGTGCCGGCCAGGGGTTGGGACAGGGCATTTCCATCGCGCTGGCTGAAGCTGGTGCGGATATCGCGGGGCTCGACCTGGCCGGCAGCCCGGCAACAGCAGATGCCGTGAACGCACTCGGACGGCGTTATCATGAAATCCAATGTGATCTGCGCACTGCCCGTGTGGACGACCTCAACAGGATCGTAGCGGATGTCGTCACGGATATGGGTCATCTCGATATCCTGGTGAACAATGCCGGGATCATCCGCCGCACACCAGCCCTTGAATTCAGCGAAGCGGATTGGGATGATGTCTTGCAGATCGACCTTAAAGCCGCTTTCTTCTTATGTCAGGCGGCTGCCCGGGTCATGGTTGCCAACGGGAACGGGAAGATCATCAACATCGCCTCGATGCTTTCGTTCCAGGGTGGCATACTGGTGCCTTCCTATACTGCTGCCAAAAGCGGCATTGCCGGCATCACGCGCGCACTCGCCAATGAGTGGGCGAAACATGGCATTAATGTGAATGCGATCGCACCCGGTTACATGGCAACTGACAACACCGCAGCGCTTCGGGCTGATCCAAACCGCTCACCAGCCATCCTCGATCGCATCCCGGCTGGCCGCTGGGGTACACCCGCAGACCTGGGTGGTATTGCCGTTTTCCTGGCTTCAGATGCATCCAGTTATCTACAGGGAGCCATTGTGCCTGTTGATGGCGGGTGGCTGACCCGTTGATGGTCAAAGGATCGCTCTCCCCGAATCGTTTTTTCTCACCGGATCCAGGTGTGCGGATTCTGGCCGCTGAGATATACCGATCGGTTGAGGATCAACCGCTGCTCTGTCCACACGGGCACGTGGATCCCCGCCTGTTCTCAGAAGCAGATGGTTCTTTTGGGTCTCCCGCGGATCTGTTCATCATTCCCGATCATTATGTCACCCGCATGCTCTACTCCCAGGGGATCCCGTTGGAACAGCTGGGGGTTCCACGCATCGATGGTGGCGAGATCGAAACGGATCACCGCAAGGTATGGCGATTGTTCTGTCAACACTTTCACCTGTTCCACGGCACACCTTCCGGTATCTGGCTCACCCACGAATTGAACGAGGTTTTCGGCATTCATGAAAGACCCGGCGAAACCAATGCAGATATGTTGTATGACACCATTTCTGAAAAACTGGCTTCACCCGGATTCACACCCCGCCAGCTGTATCAGCGCTTCAAAATCCAGGTCCTGTGCACCACGGATGCGGCCACAGACACCCTCCCGGCTCATCAGGCCATACGCAATTCGGGTTGGCAGGGACGCATACTACCAACCTTCCGCCCGGATGCGGTGATCCACGTGGATGCCCTGGATTGGAAAGAGCAGGTCGAGAAATTAAGCGCGGTCAGCAGGATCATCGTCTCGGATTACCGATCATTCATTCATGCGCTGATGCAACGCCGGGAGTTCTTCCAATCGATGGGTGCGGTGGCGTCAGACCATGCCGTCATCAACCCGGTCACCGGGGAAATCACCACCGGTGAAGCGGATGGCATTATCAAGCGGGCATTCAAAGGGACTGTTTCTGCAGATGACGCCAGCCGGTTTACAGCTCATATGTTAATGGAAATGGCGCGCATGAGTGTGGAAGACGGCCTGGTTATGCAAATCCATCCTGGCGCTTTGCGCAATCACAATACCCTTGTGTTCAACCGTTTTGGCCCTGACCGGGGGGCTGACATCCCGCTTCGCACCGAATTTACCAACAACCTGATGCCATTGCTCAACAAATACGGCAACGATACACGGCTTTCTCTGATCGTCTTCACACTTGACGAATCAGCTTACGCGCGCGAGCTGGCAGTCCTGGCCGGTCACTACCCCGCATTAAAGCTGGGACCACCCTGGTGGTTCCATGACAGTTTGAACGGCATGGCGCGCTACTTCAACCAGGTCATGGAGACCGCTGGAATTTACAATACCGCCGGGTTCAATGATGATACCCGTGCGTTTTGCTCCATCCCGGCCAGGCATGATGTCTGGCGCCGGGCTTCAGCCAACTGGCTGGCAGGTCTGGTCGCAAGGCATATGATAGATATAAAGGATGCGCTTGAGATGATGGATGCAATGGCGATTGGTCTGGCAAAACGCGCTTATCGATTATGATTGCCGGGAAAAACATGTTAAAAAGAATCGGTCTTTCAGCTTCCTTCGGTTTTGGTGACCGTCTTGGGTCTGCCACCCCCGGTCATATCGCAGCGGTTAAAGGAACCCCATTTATCCCGGTTTTCGCACAGCAATCGGTGCGCGAGAATGCGCGCACTGGACGTTCCCCACAGCAGGTCATGAATGATGCCCTCAGGGCTGTTGAGGATGCCGGTTGGAACACTGTCTGGGGTGCCGATGCCGACCACCTGAAGTCGGTGGACGATCTCCCACCCTTCATCGCAGCAGGCTACACCTTCTACACCGTCGACCCGGGCGCTTATGTGAACAACGAAGCGGATCAGGCCGACCCGGCCATATTACGCAAAAAAATCTCCAGCCAGGTGAATTGGGATGAGCTCTCCAGCATGTACATCCACAAAAGTAACGTGCCGGGCTTGGCACCCTTTAACGATGAGCTCCTCGTGCGGGCGGTAGCCAAATATGGCCAGGCGATCCAGCATACGATCAATATGTTCCAACGCCTGTCAGATCAGATGGAATCATTCGACTTCGAGGTTTCGGTGGATGAAACCGATGCACCCACCTCACCGCTTGAGCATTATTACATTGCCAATGAACTCACCCGGCAGCATGTGACCTTTACCAGCCTGGCACCCCGTTTCATCGGGCGTTTTGAAAAGGGTGTGGACTATATCGGGGACCTGGCGAAACTGGATGCAGCGCTGGAAAAACATGCCGCGGTGACAACTCATTTTGGGACGTATAAGATCAGTCTTCATTCCGGGTCAGATAAATTCAGTGTCTACCCGTTGCTGGTCAAACACTGGCGGGACCGCATCCATGTCAAAACGGCCGGGACCAGTTATCTGGAAGCACTGCGCACCCTAGCTGAGGTTGAACCCGATCTCTTCAGGCAAATCTGGTCACTTGGATTGGAACGCTACCCCACCGACCGGGCGTCTTACCACGTATCCGCCGACCCCGGCAAAGTACCCCCACCGGGTGAGCTGCGGGAATATCTTGAAGACTTCCATGCGCGCGAAATCCTGCACGTGACCTTCGGCTCAGCCCTGGGGGTATACGGCAATGAAATTCGTGCCGCCCTTGCCAGACACAATGATCGCTACCAGGAAAATCTGCATCTGCATTTTAAAAGGCATCTGGATTCATTAAAATAGTGGTTTATGATGACCATCAGGTGATGATATGACGAGTGACACTTTCAGTATCAATGGGAAAATTGCGGTGGTGACCGGCGGTGCCGGTGTTCTATGCGCATCGATCTGCCGGGGCTTTGCCGCTGCGGGTGTAAAAGTTGCCGTACTCGACCTGCGCGCGGAGGCCGCCGAATCACTGGCGGCAGAACTGGGTAAGGAAGCCATTGGCATCGCCTGCGATGTGCTGAACAAGTCAGACATCGAAGCCGCGTCACAACAAGTGTTGGATGCTTTTGGGCGGGTGGATATCCTGGTGAATGGTGCCGGCGGCAACAAGCCCCAGGCCACCACTTCAGCGGATCAATCCTTTTTCGATCTGCCTGCCGAGGCACTGCGCTGGGTTTTTGATTTGAATCTGATGGGGACCATCCTTCCCAGCCAGGTATTCGGCAGTATCATGGCCAGCCAAAAAAGCGGCACCATCCTGAACATCTCCTCCATGAATGCCCTGCGCCCCCTGACCCGCATCGCTGCTTATTCCGCTGCTAAATCCGGTGTCAGCAACTTCACCCAGTGGCTGGCGGTTCACATGGCGCAGGAATACAGCCCCGAGATCCGCGTCAACGCCATTGCACCCGGTTTCTTTCTGACCGAGCAAAACCGCTTCCTGTTAACCGATCAGACCACCCAGGAGTTGACACCCCGCGGGCAAACCATTATTGCCCACACCCCGCAAGGGAGATTCGGCCAGCCTGGAGACCTGTTAGGCACAGCCATATGGCTGGCATCACCGGCATCCGCCTTCGTCACCGGAATCGTCGTGCCGGTGGATGGTGGTTTCTCGGCATTCAGCGGTGTGTAGCGAGCGAGGTCGATGCATGCGTACATCCCGGCTCGTCGCACCTCATGGTCAGCTCCTGGCTCAGGATGAAATCACAGCCACTCTTACCCATGCGCTTGAAAATCAATACACCAACCAGCGTGTCCTGGTTCTCATTCCGGATCACACCCGCTCACTCCCACTGCCGTTCCTCTTTCGGACCCTGGCAAACATCCTGAGTGATGCCGCCAGGTTGGATTTCATGGTCGCGCTGGGAACCCACCCCCCTTTATCAGAAGAAAACCTGAACCGTTTGGTGGGGATCAGCGCGGAAGAACGGACGACCGTTTACAATCATATCAGCCTGATGAACCATGCCTGGGATGATCCCTCCGCGCTGGTCAATATCGGTACCTTCGAAAAAGATCAGATCAAGGCCATTGCAGGTGATCACTGGCACCCATCCATGCCTGCACATATCGACATCCGCTTAAATAAAGCGGCCTTGCAGTATGACCACATCATCATCCTCGGGCCGACCTTCCCGCACGAAGTTGTGGGATTCTCGGGCGGAGCCAAGTACATCTTCCCCGGCATCTCAGGTGCAGAGATGATCAATGCCACGCACTGGCTGGGTGCGTTGCATGGAGTGGTCGGCACCATCGGCGTCAAGAGCACACCCATTCGCGCCATGATCGATGCAGCCACGGAGAAGGTCAACACACCCATCAGCCTGATCGCGCTGGTCGTGGAAGGGGATGCGTTGAGTGGACTATTCACCGGAGACCGGCTCAGCGCCTGGAGCGCTGCTGTGGATCATTCTGCCCAGCGCCATATTCGCTGGTTAGACAGACCGATGCAAAAGGTGTTATCGCATGCCCCGGCCATGTATGATGAATTATGGACCGGTGCCAAGGCGATGTATAAGCTCGAGCCGGCAATTGCCGTGGGTGGCGAGGTGATCATTTACGCTCCGCATCTGGATACGATCAGCCATGCACATGGTAAGTATATCCGTGAAGTTGGGTATCATATCCTGCCCTACTTCCTCGCCGACTGGGACCGTTTCAAACACATTCCCCTGGGTGTTCTCGCCCATTCCACACACCTGCGTGGTTCGGGTGTGCTGGAAAATGGGGTCGAGAAACCCAACGTGCAGGTGAGACTCGCTTCAAGGATACCGGCGGAAGAATGCGCAAACCTGAACCTCGGATATATGGATCCTGCCAGCATCTCCATCGAAGAATGGCAGGGACGCGAGGCAGAAGGCATAATGTACGTCCCCAAAGCGGGTGAAATCCTTTACCGGACCAAATGACCTGTAAACCCTCATGACCGATTTCGTATCCAGATTCCAAACCTTCTTCAATTCACAGGGCAAGGGTGTCATCCTCCTGCTGACCATCGCACTTGGTGCATTGCTGCCACAGCTTCATATTTTCACTTTCATGATCCAGTATCTGTTGATGTTGATGCTGTTCTTTGCATTCCTGGATCTGAAATTCTCACCACAGATGCTGCACAAAAGTGTGTTCGCCATTCTGCTGGCCAATATCGCCATCGCTTTTGGTGGATATGCAATCCTGGCTCCGCATGACACCACCCTCGCACTGGCCGCTTTCATGACGGGCATCGCCCCCACCGCCATCGCGGCTCCTGTCATGGTCAGCCTGATCAGAGGGAAAATTGAGTATGTCATCGCTTCTGTTCTGGTCACCAATATTTGCCTGGCAGTGATCATCCCGATTTCCCTGCCTTTCCTGCTGGAATCCGATATCCGGATTTCAATTATGGAGGTATTGCAGCCAGTCCTGATCGTCATGTTCGTACCGATGCTGCTCTCACGATTGGTCACCTACCTCCCTCCCCGGCTCCAGGCTGTGATGTCCAAAGGGAAATCAACATCATTCTCGATCTGGTCGCTCAATTTACTGATCGTCAGCGCGAATGCATCCCATTTCCTGCGAACGCAGAACACGAGTTTCACGCTTATCCTGCTCCAGATCGCCCTGATCGGCATGGCGATCTGCATCCTCAATTTTGGCGTCGGGGCATTGATCGGTGGTCGCCCTTACTGGCAGGAAGCCAGCCAATCGCTCGGCCAAAAAAATCTGTCATTCGTCATCTGGGTCAGCCTGGCATTTATCAATCCGCTGGTTGCCATGGGTCCGACATTTTACGTCCTCTATCATCACATCTACAATTCATGGGTGATATATCAGTATGAGCGTAACCGCGTTCATACAGCAACCATCATCAGGAGTCAGCAAAATGGACAAGGCTAGTTTCGGTTTCATCGGGCTGGGAGTGATGGGAAGCATGCTGGCCCTCAATATGGAACGCAACGGTTTCTGCGTGGCGGGTTACGACCTGGAAGCCACAAAAGTACAGGCTTTTATCTCGAATAATCCCGGCAGGAACCTGATCGCCTGCCACACAGTGCCTGATTTCCTGGCTGCCCTCGAGCAACCACGCCGCATCATGCTGATGGTTCCAGCCGGCAGATCGGTAGATGACGCCATTGGCGGCATCCGGGATGCACTGCAAGCGGGTGATCTGATCATCGACGGTGGTAACACTTTCTTCCAGGATACGGAAAGACGTTCAAAGGATCTGGAGTCGATCGGCATTCATTACATCGGCACCGGCGTCAGCGGCGGCGAATCCGGCGCCCTGTGGGGACCAGCCATCATGCCGGGTGGTCCACCGGAAGCCTGGAAAATGGTGCAACCCATTTTTGAAGCCATCAGCGCCAAGGTGGATGGCGAGGCCTGTGTGACGCATGTCGGCCCACGTGGTGCCGGGCATTATGTCAAAATGGTCCATAACGGGATTGAATATGGGGATATGCAGTTGATCGCCGAGGCATATGATTTTCTCAAGCGAGGCCTGGGTTTCAACAATGAGCGCCTGCACCAGGTTTTCGCTGAATGGAACCGGGGAGAATTGGAATCATACCTGATCGAAATCACATCTGAGATCTTCAATCAAACCGATCCGGAAACCGGGCAGGCCGTGGTGGATCTGATACTGGATGAAGCCGCCCAGAAGGGCACTGGCAAGTGGACCTCGCAAAATGCTCTCGACCTGGGTGCACCGATCCCAACCATCAATGCGGCAGTTGAAAGCCGCATCCTCTCCGCTTACAAACAGGAGCGGGTAACCGCCTCGAGCATCCTGGCCGGTCCCCGGTCTCCAATAAAAGAAAACCCTGATGATGCCATTAACTGGGTGCGCGATGCCCTGTACGCGGCCAAGATCTGTTCCTACGCCCAGGGCTTCGCGTTGATGCAGCTGGCCAGCCGTGAGTATGCTTATCAGCTGAATCTGGCGGAACTCGCCCGTATCTGGCGGGGGGGCTGTATCATCCGCGCGCGTTTTCTGAATGATATTCACAAGGCGTTCCAGCGCAACCCCGACCTGCCCAACCTGCTGATCGACCCTGATTTTGCGCCGGTGGTAAATATCCGCCAGGATTCCCTGCGCAGGGTTGTCGCATTAGCAGCCACGCATGGCATTCCAGCGCTGGCCTTCAGTTCGGCACTGGCTTATTTCGATGCCTACCGCAGCAACCGTCTGCCGGCCAATTTGACACAAGCACAGCGTGACTATTTTGGTGCACATACATACCGGCGTGTGGACCGCGAAGGCATCTTCCACACACAATGGGAAGATGAGAGAACAATAGAATAAAGGAGTCAGCATGGGAAACGGATTATCGATAAAAAAGGAAGGCGCACTGGACCTGGTCTCCCTGGGGGCGCTTGTGCATCGGCTGGATCGCGGCATTTTCCCTTTTCGCAAGGCGACTGAATGTAAAATCCACGTCAGTGGTGGTGAATTCAATGTGGCAGCCAACCTGTCTGATTGTTTCCGCCTGAATACCGGCATCGCCACCGCAATGGTCGATTATCCGATCGGAGACCTGATCGCCGAGCGCGTGCGTGCCATGGGTGTAAAGCCGTTTTACAAGCACTTCAAACACAACGGCGTGAATGGGCCCAACATGGCAACCGTTTTAAGCGACCGCGGGTACGGTGTGCGCGCACCGGTGGTATTCTACAACCGTTCGGACGAAGCTGCTGCCCGGCTCAAGCCCGGGGATTTCGATTGGAAAGCGATTTTCAAGGATGGCGTGCGCTGGTTTCACAGCGGTGGCATCTTCTCAGCGCTTTCTGAGACTACCGGCGAGGTCATCATCGAAGGCATGTCGGCTGCCAGGGCTGCCGGAGCGGTCACATCCTTTGACCTGAACTTCCGCGCCAAGCTGTGGAACATCTGGGGCTGCGAAGAACGTGCACGGGATGTCATGCACCGCATCGTCGAGAATGTGGATGTGCTGGTGGGCAATGAAGAGGATCTACAACTCGGGCTGGGCATTCCCGGCCCCGAAGTGAAGGCCAAATCCAAGCTCGATCCCAGCACCTTCTTCAGTATGATCGACAAGGTTGTGTCGAAATACCCCCACATCAAAGTGGTGGCCACC